>JBFILF010000436.1:0-4810 GCA_041599835.1 Pirellulaceae bacterium | reverse complement strand
GTTTGATCTGCGCGGCGGCTAGGAAACCACAACCAGTTGAAAATGGCCGGCGGCTCGGGCGAGTCCGTCGGATTTTTATTGACGTTCCAAACTTGACGTTCCAAACATGGAACACCGAATCAAATGACACGAGGCAGCTTGCCACGGGAGATTAGCTGTGACTGACGTTTTACATGTCCAAAATCGGGAGCAAACGGGCACGAAATCGATGCGACGTTTGCGGGCCAGCGGTAAAACCCCGGCAATATTGTACGGCCACGGCAAAGCGAACGTATCATTGTCAATTGAATCGCGCGACGTGGATGCGCTAATTCGACATGGCAGCCACATCGTCCAGTTGGAGGGCTCGGTGTCCGATAACGCGTTGGTCAAGGATGTTCAATGGGACGAACTGGGAAGTGAAGTGCTGCACCTGGACCTGACCCGAATCGACGCCTCGGAATCCGTGGAAGTGGAGTTGTCCATCGAACTCAAGGGTATCGCCCCCGGTACCAAACAGGGTGGGATCATTAAACACATCATGCACGAAGTCACGGTGCGATGCCCGGCCGACAAGTTGCCGGATAAGCTGGAACTCAGCATCAATCAACTGGAACTGGATGGAACGCTTACCGCGTCGGACCTGGTCGTCCCGGAAGCCGCGGAGTTGTTATGCGAACCCGACGATGTCGTCGTCAGCTGCGTCACGCCGGTCGTCGTCGAGGAGCCGGCTGAAGAAGAAGTTGAAGCGGCCGAGCCGGAGCTGATCGGTAAAGCGCCTGAGGATGAGGAAGGCAAAGAATCGGAAGATTGATCGCGTGAAGGCTGTACATGAAACTGGTTGTCGGTTTGGGCAATCCCGGGCGTAAATACCGCGACACGCGCCACAATATCGGTTTCGAAGTGTTGGCTGAAATCCATCGCCGATTCGACAGCCCACGACCCTTCGCAAAATTCACCAGCGAAATCGTCGAATTGCGGATCGCTGACGAGAAAGTCCTCCTGCAAAGCCCGCTGACCTATATGAACCTCAGCGGACAGGCCGTGCGGGCTGCTACCGACTTTTACAAGTTGCCAGTCGATCAGTTGTTGGTAATTTGTGACGACTTCCATTTGCCATTGGGGCGGATTCGGTTCCGGCCTTCGGGTTCGGCTGGCGGCCAAAACGGCTTGAAAGACATCATCAGGCATCTGGGGACCGACCAGTTCGCCAGGTTGCGAATCGGCATCGGGCAACCGCCGGACCAAATGGACGTGTCCGACTACGTGTTGAGTAAATTCGCCCCGGACGAGCTCGTAACCATCCGCAAGGCGATCTCTCGAGCCGCCGATGGCGTGGAGACGTGGATTCAATCGGATATTCAGTCGTGCATGAGCCGTTTCAATGCCGATCCAGACCGTCAGCCGGCCGGCGATGTCGCGGGAGACCAGCCCAGGATACGCCTAAGCGAAAAAAAACGGGTGGATACCGATCAGGCGGAAGATCAATAACGGGGCGAAAATTCAGGAATCCCGCCAGCAACCCGGGGCTTTGTGATTTTTCATCTCGGCATTTTCGGGTAGACTGTGGGTCTCGTCGAACCCGCCCTCGCGCGACGGCTGGCCGTCCACGAAGCAATGAGTTGATGGGCATCGCGCCAATCGACGTTGCCGGTTCGCCTCGTCCCGCGATTCATGACCATATTTGCTTTGCGAGACTCGCGTGGAGCATCACGGATATTAACAAATTGCGACATATTGAAGACGTGCCGGACATTCCCGGCTAACTGAGCAGGAGACTGAAATTGCCAATTAACGTTTACGAGTGCATGTACATTTTGGATGCCAATGCGTATGCCAGGAATCCCGGCAACGCCGCTGAGAGTATTAGTCGCATGGTCGAGCAGGTTGATGGCGAAATGCTGGCCAGCCGGTTGTGGAACGAACAAAAACTGGCTTATCCGATCAAGGGTCGACACAAAGGCGCCTACTGGCTGAGCTATGCCAGAATCGACGCGGATCAACTGACCAAATTCAATCGCGCCTGCCGGCTTAATGACATCGTGTTGCGCCACCTGATTGTCAAAATCGATCCTCGGCTAGTTGAACCACTGGTCAGCGCCGCCAAGGGTGAAACCAAAGTTGAACCACCGGTCGAACCAGTCGAAGCGCCCGCCAGCGAGGACAAAACCGTCGCCGCGGACGCCGCGGACGCCAGCCCGGCTGCAACTGTCGAAGGATAAGTGGAGCGAGGCCAGGCCAGGTGGCCGGCTGACTTGGGGGCCGACTGATTAGGGGGAAGTATCATGGCGAGTTTTAACCGGGTCATTCTCGTAGGCAACTTGACGCGCGACGTGGAACTGCGGTACACGCCTCAAGGCACGGCGGTGACGGATATCGGTTTAGCCGTGAATGACCGGGTCAAACGAAATGACCAGTGGGTGGATGAGGCTACGTTTGTCGATATCACCCTGTGGGGTCGCACGGCCGAAGTGGCCAGCGAATACCTTTCCAAAGGCTCGCCCGTATTGATCGAGGGACGGCTCAAATTTGACACCTGGGAACAGGATGGCCAAAAGCGCAGCAAATTGCGGGTCGTCGGCGAAAGGATGCAAATGCTGGGAGGGCGCAAATCGGGTTCCAGCCACGCGGAAAGCGCTTACAGTCAGCCGGCGGAATCATCGTCAAACGAACCCGCCGAGCCGCCACAAGACAGCATCCCATTTTAGAATCGATCAGCAACCATTGCCTGTATATTGGCCAGCCATTTGAGGAATCCATGACCAGCACGCAAACCAAAAAGAAACGTCGATCACCCAAAGGCTTTCAACGGCTGCCCAAAGGTCCCAACGGCGGGGTGGAGTTGTTGTTAATTCAGAGCGTCGAACACCTGGGCAAGCACGGCGATGTCGTTGAAGTGAAGCGGGGACATGCCTACAACTATCTGATTCCCCAGGGCTTGGCCACCATTGCCACCGAACATCACAAGCGGATGGTCGAGAAGCACAAAGTCAAGTTGATTGAAATTCAAAAAGCCAAACTGCGGGATTTGGAGGTGCTGGCCGAGGAAATTGGCAAGCTGAGTTTGACGATCGAGGCCAATGCCAATGATGAAGGTCACTTGTATGGCAGCGTCGGGTCAGCGGAAATCGTCAACGCATTGAAGCAGTCCGAGTTAACGATCAGCCAGGACCAAATCCGTCTGGAAGGGGTGTTAAAAGAGCTGGGACTGTATACGGTCAAAGTGCGGTTGCACCAGGAAGTCGAAGCTGATTTAAAAGTCTGGGTCGTTCCTACTGTGACGGACGAGCCGGAAGACGCAAAGACGTCTTGATCGATTGTCATGCCGCTGCGCTAAAGCAACCCAGCTTGTCAATCCACTGTCGACCAGGGTCGGCGGTCGCCGTTTGACGGCAATTCATCGATATTCGCGCGGACGGATTGCCGGCAGGCGCTGGCCGCGGCACACTGGAGTAGGCGGGTCTGACATTCCGTCAAACCAATGATACCGAAAAAGGAGTAACGGATCATGACATCGGCCGCACGTTCAGATCAATCGTCTCGATACTTGCGCCAAGACCGCTTATCCGGCAAACCCGAGCTGTCGTTGCTCGATCGACAACCTCCATTTAGTCAGGAAGCGGAAATCGGCGTGCTCGGCAGCATGATGTTGTTGCCTACCAATATTGACGATGTGGCCACGGAATTGCGCGTCGATGATTTTTATTTCGATGCCAACCGCGTGCTGTTCGAGCATCTGGTTGAGATGCGGAATTCGGGCAAGAACATTGACATCACGCTGCTCAAAGAGCATCTCAGAGACAAAAACGATTACGATCGAATTGGCGGAGCCGCTTACCTGGCGGATGTTTTTACCAAAGTTGCCAACACGGCTCACGTACTGTACTACGCCAAGATCGTCAAACAGAAATCCACGATTCGCTCGGTCATCGAATCCTGCACGGATATCCTTCGCGATTCATACGACGCCGAGCAAGACGATGCCGAGCGACTGTTGGCGCAAGCCGAAGAAAAAATCTTTGCGATCGGCGAAGCTGGAGCGGCGTCACACGTCGGCGGCGTTCAGGACATGTTGCACAGGGCGATCGACCGTCTGGACGCCCGCATGCGCGGCGAAAATCCTGAGGGCGCCGTGGAAACGGGCTTTATCGATCTCGATAACCTCACCGGCGGCCTGCATGCTTCGGAGCTGGCGATTCTGGCGGCCCGCCCCAGCATGGGCAAAACGGCGTTTGCCATGAACATCGCTGAAAACGTGGTCCGATTGGCGCGGTTGCCGGTGTTGTTTGTCAGCCTGGAAATGTCCGGAATTGAGCTGATCGAACGGATGTTGTGCAGTGTGGCACGTGTCGACAGCCGGCGATTGAGAAATGGCACCGTCTCCCAGGACGACCGCAAACGACTGATTGCCAAGGCGTCCGAATTGAGCGAACTGCCGTTTTTCGTTGATGATTCTCCCAGCCGCACCGTCGCCGAAATCGCCTCTGCCGCACGCCGCATCAAACGCCGGCAAAATGGTTTGGGGCTGCTGGTGGTGGATTACTTGCAGCTGATCGAGCCGGATCGCGCGTCGGATCAGCGCCAGGAGCAAGTTGCCCGGATTGCCCGGCGGCTCAAAGGCGTCGCCCGCGAGTTGAACGTGCCGGTGCTGTGTCTGTCCCAGCTCAACCGGCAAGCCGAGGACGCTCGCGATCACCGCCCCCGACTTAGCCACTTACGTGAATCGGGCGCGATTGAACAAGACGCCGACGTGGTGATGTTCGTGCATCGCGAGGAGTACTACCTGCGCGGTGAGGCGCGCGAAGAAGTCGCTGGCCAGGCGCAGATCATG
>JBFILF010000435.1:0-4826 GCA_041599835.1 Pirellulaceae bacterium | reverse complement strand
GCGGTGCATTTATTGGATCATCAGCAGACGCGCCGCACCTTCATCGTCAACTGCTCGCCGATTATCGCCGCGGGGGGCAAACATGGGGGCGCGTTAATCAGCTTGGACGACGTGACTCAGTTGGAGGAAAAAAAAGTCGAACTGAGTAAGGCCAAGGAAGCTGCTGAAGCTGCCAATCAAGCCAAAAGCGAATTCCTGGCCAACATGAGCCACGAAATCCGCACGCCGATGAACGCCATCATGGGGTTCACGGATATTCTGCGGCGCGGCTACGGTCGCAGTAATCAGGATCCGCGCAAGTACCTCGATACGATTCATTCCAGTGGACAACATTTGTTGGAACTGATTAACGACATTCTCGACCTGTCCAAAGTGGAAGCGGGGCATCTCGAAGTGGAACGAATTTCTTGCTCCCCACACGTGATAGTTCGCGAGGTCGTTCAGGTGCTGGCGGTCAAAGCGAAAGAAAAAGGAATCACGCTAGCCTATCGCGCCGACGGCCCGGTTCCCGTTTCCATCAGCAGCGACCCTGCTCGGCTCCGGCAGATTATCACCAACCTGGTTGGCAACGCGATCAAGTTTACTGAGCAGGGCGGCGTGGAAGTCGTGATGAAGTTGATCGGCGAACAATCGGCCAAACTGCAGATTGACGTGCGTGACAGCGGCATCGGCATGTCGCCATCGCAGTTGGAACATATTTTTGATCCGTTTTCGCAAGCCGATACTTCGGTGACTCGGCGGTTTGGCGGAACGGGGCTGGGATTGACCATTAGCCGCCGCTTTGCTCATGCGCTGGGCGGAGACATTTCAGTGCAAAGCCAACTCGGCGAGGGCAGCGTCTTTGCCGTGACGGTGGAAACCGGGCCGCTCGATCGCGCCGAATATTTGCAGCCGGAGCAGCTTGACGGTTTCGAACCGGCGGTCGCTGCTGTCCAATCCAGCTGGAAGTTTCGCGGGCAACGCGTGCTCACGGTGGACGACGGCAAAGAAAACCGAGACCTGGTGTCGCTGGTCTTGCAGGAAGTCGGACTGCAGGTTGATGTCGCAGAAAATGGCCAGATTGGTGCCACCATGGCGCTGGAAAGACGGGCCAGCGAGAAACCGTACGACCTGATTCTGATGGACATGCAAATGCCGGTGATGGACGGCTACGCGGCAGCCCGCCTGCTTCGCGAACAGGGTCTCACCACGCCAATTTACGCGCTGACGGCGCATGCTATGAAGGGTTTTGAAAAGAAATGTCTGGCGGCAGGATGCAGCGGCTATCTGACCAAACCTATCGATATCGATCAATTGCTGGAAACGCTGGGACAAGTGCTCGGTGGAGAGCGCGTCGAAGCCCAACCCGTGCCGATGCCAATCGCGTCTCACATTAACCAGCCGCCGGCGTCAGCGGACGAACCGCCGCTGGTATCCAGTTTGCCCATGGACATTCCGCGATTTGCCGACGTGGTTCATTCCTTCGTCCACCGGCTGGAAACGGAACTTCAGTCAATGCACGAGGCCTGGCAGTCGCGAGATTTCCGCAGATTGGCCGAACTGGCCCATTGGCTTAAAGGTTCCGGCGGCACGGTCGGTTTCGGCGCGTTCACGGCTCCAGCCAGCCGACTAGAGACGTTTGCCAAAAAAGAGCAATTCGATCCAATCGAATCCTGCCTGGCAGAATTAAGGCAATTGGCCCATCGAATCCAGCTGCCTGCGCTCGACACTCATCCAGTTGCCGATGACCAAGCGTCGCTGATGACCAATCAAACGTAACCAAGTTCAGGAAAGAGATTTTTCAATGTCTGAGACGTATCCTGTCGCGCCTTGCCATGAGCCGGGCCAGTCACTGATCGGCGCGCCGCCGCAACTCGCCGACGAACCGCCCGTCGTTTTTCAGTCGCAGTGGAACGAAAAATATGTAGAACTGCTGGACTCCGCCAAAATCGCCATAGTGGATGACGAGGAATTGAACATCGAAGTGGTGCAGGGTTATCTCGAACAAGAAGGATACCAGCAATTTTTCCGCACGACCGATGCCCGGCAGGCCATTCCATTGATTGAGCAGGTGAATCCTGACGTCGTGTTACTGGATGTGATGATGCCGCATATCAGCGGACTGGAAATTCTGTCCATCATGCGGGCCGACTCGCACATGTGCCACATTCCGGTGATTGTGCTGACAGCGTGCACTGGTCCCGATACCAAATTGCAAGCGCTCAAACTGGGTCCTTCCGACTTTTTGTCGAAACCCGTTGACGCCAGTGAATTGTTATTGCGATTGCGAAACGTTCTGGCTGTCAAGGCGTATCAAGATCACCTGGCCAATTATGGGCACGAACTGGAAGCGCAGGTGCGGAAACGTACACGCCAGCTGGCCGAATCCCGGCAACGGATCCTGCACTGCCTGGCCCGGGCCGGCGAGTTCCGGGATAACGACACGGGACACCACGTGACGCGCGTCGGCAAGTATGCCGCCATCATTGGCCGCGGCTTGGGACTTGATGCGCAGCGGATTGATCTGCTGGAGCAAGCTGCTCCGTTACACGATATTGGCAAGATTGGCATCCCGGACGCCGTGTTGCTCAAGGAGGGCAAACTGGAACCCAGCGAGTTTGACATCATCAAGCAACATTGCGCGATTGGCAAAAGCATCATCGACCCCACGTCGCCGCACCACTTGCAGCCGGATTTCGCAGCCGCCGAGATGTCAACCGATTCATCGACTTTCGATGAATTTCCGGTGATGGAACTGGCCGCAATGATCGCGCAAACGCATCACGAAAAGTGGGACGGCAGCGGATATCCTCGTGGACTTGCCGGCGAAGCCATTCCCATCGAAGGCCGCATTGTGGCGGTGGCCGACGTGTTTGATGCGCTGAGTAGCAAACGTCCCTACAAACAGGCGTTGCCGCGAAAAATGTGTTTTCAAATCCTGGAGGAAGGTCGCGGAACTCACTTCGACCCGCGCGTGCTGGACGCGTTTTTCGCAAGTATCGAAGAAATCATCGAAGTTCAAATTCAATACGCCGACGATGTGTCGTAATACACCAAAGGCGCCAACCCCCCCAGCCGTTCGGCAATTCGGCAAGCGCCGCGGCCATCGGCGGCTACCGTTAACTCCATGTTCAGACCAGCAGGGGCAATACCAGCGAAGCGCCGCTGAGCACCAGGAAAAACCCGCACATGTCCGTCACGGTCGTCAGGATCGGACCCGAGGCCAGAGCGGGATCTAGTTTCAGCAGACGCATGATTAACGGCAACGTACCGCCGATGGAGACGGCCAGAATCGTGTTGACCATCATGGCCAGCCCGACCACCCCTCCCAACCACATGTTGCCCTTCCACAGATACGCCACCGCCCCAATCAACAACCCCAACGCCAGGCCATTGATCATGCCTACCGTTACCTCCTTGAGCCAAACACGCACAACTTCGGCGGCGTCCACCAATCCGAGCGACAATTCGCGCATGCTGACGGCCACAGCCTGGTTGCCGCTACACCCGCTCATGTCCGAGATGATCGGCAAAAACACCGCCAACGCGATCACCTGCGCCAGCGTTTCCTGGTACAGGGCGATGACGCTGGCCGCGATCACGTTGAGCACGATGTTGATGCTGAGCCACGCCAGGCGACGCCGCGAGCGTAAAAACAGCGGCATCGTTCGCAGCTCCTCGTTGACAATCCCCTGGGTCTTGCGATAGTCCTCGGCGTAACGTTCCGCCATCGCCTCTTCGACATCCACCCGACGCAACACCCCGACCAGTCGATCGGCCTGGTCCACAACCGGCACCCCAATGAAACCGTGTTCGGCGAAAAATTTGTACAGTTCGCGGAGAGGAGTGTTAGTCGAAACCGACAAAGGGTCGTCAATCATCGCCCGCGAAACAGGTAACTCGCCGGGGGACAGCAATAGATCGCGCAAACGCAATACGCCCTTCAACCGACCGTCGGCGTCTACCACATAAGCATACTGCACGTCAAAGTCGGTGTATCTCTTAACGTTTTGCCGCAGGTGTTCGATCACGCCGTTGACCGACTCGCGCTCATCAAACGACAAAAACTCGACGACCATAAGACCGCCGGCTTCATCGTCGTCGAATTCCACCAGGGTCCGCACCGCCGACGCGTCGACATCCGGCATCGCGGACAAAATGGCGTCCATCGACTCGGCCGGCAACTCGCCAATCAGGTCTGCTTGTTCATCCTTGGGAAGTCCCTCCAGGATTGTAGCGGCCTGGGCAGGTGCGATGTCGTCCAGCAGCTCGACGGCCTGAACGTCCGGCAATTCGTGAATGTAGTCCGCGGCCTGATCGACCTCGATGTTGGTCACCAGGTTTTGCTGCATCGACGGTGGCAGTCGCGACAGCAACCGCGTCCGGTCGCCAGCATTCATCGACCCAAGCAAATGCTCGGCGGCAGCGTACTGTTCCTCTTCAACCAGTTGGCGCAGCTGTCGCAGTGATTCGGCGTCCGCCGGCGACGTTGAGGAGTTGCCATCCAGCTCGTTCAATTTGGTTTGAGGCATCGGGCCACGTCACTTCATGAAAAAATGGGATTAACTACCGGTTGCTGGAAGAAGCTACGGCAAAAACCGTTTAGCGGAAAGGACACAACAAGTGGCCAAAGCGACCAAAGCAGCCAGCGGGGGCGCGCAGCGCCAACCGATTCCGGCCAAGTTTCGGCCGAATGGTTGTTCAGATTTTGCTCACCCGGCTTACAAATTGTTCGATCACGAAAACCGCCTCCCTGGCTGGCCGAAACCATTTTTCGAGGCAGGCGCCGGAAATTTGCAACGGCTGCTTAGGCCCGGCTGCCCTTCCAGCACTTCCGATGCCCGATC
>JBFILF010000434.1:0-4840 GCA_041599835.1 Pirellulaceae bacterium | reverse complement strand
GCACGATTTGATAACAGTCCTGCGGGTTCCCGATACGAGTCAGCAGTCGCCGCATCGAATCCAGTCGAAAATGCTTGGGATACCGGACGTCAGTTTTCTGCTCATAGTTAATTCGTCCAAACAGAAACTCCAATTCCGCCGCGAGATCGGGCGGTCCATCGAGGTCGAATCCCGGATCGTTAAACCGCCGGCCTTTTGTATTTTTGAAATCGGAATCTGGTTTGAGCATGCTGAAAACCAGCAGTTAAGGGGATGGTTAGCTGGCCGTGACCGAGCAGTCGGGCAACAGCAGCGCGGGGCCGGTTGTGCGACCTGGCTGGCCGCCCACAGCGCCGGTCGGTCTGGTTGAAAACTGGAAATTTCGCTTCTATAGTAATGGGCGTTTCACGCCACCGCTGCCGGGTAAACAGGCGCCTAACTGGTCGCGGCGGGGCCGGGTTTTCGCCCACATTATGGGATACGCGGGGCCGAACCGAACCCGAATCCGGGGCGTAAGGAAAGTTGGATCATTCCCGGCCCAGATTTTCATGACCCGTGAATCGACCACGAATGCCGGAGAGGAATTGTAAACAGGCACCTCATGCGGTGAGAGTGGGGGTGCCCCGCCGGGTGCGCGGCTGCCTCAATTCCGTGGAAATTGTGGTCTTGCCTATTTCCCCATCTCATACGTAAGTGGGCGTCGGTAAATTACAATTTGAATAGTCCCGCACCGCCGATCTCGAATTGAAGGGATAACACCGAGCATGGCCGAATCTGCCGTCAAAAGTCAACGACTCGAACAGACCAACCCCGATTACGATCCGGATGTGGTGATCGAAACCCAAAACTTGACCAAGGTCTACCGCGACTTCTGGGGCCGCCAAAAAGTCCGCGCGCTCAAGGCTCTCGACCTGGAAGTTCGCAAAGGCGAAATTTTTGGCTTGCTGGGTCCCAACGGTTCGGGCAAATCGACGACGATCAAGTTGCTGCTGGGGCTGCTATTTCCCACCAGCGGCCAGGCGCTGGTATTTGGCCAGGATGCATCGGAGACGACCAAGAACGAGCGCGTCGGATATTTGCCGGAAGAATCTTACCTGTACCGGTTTTTGACGGCCGAGGAAACGCTGGACTTTTACGGACGGTTGTTTGACATGCCCAGTCAAGTGCGGCGAGAACGGGTCGACCGTTTGATCGACCAGGTAGGTTTGACTTGGGCCAAGCGGCGGCAGCTGAAGGAATATTCCAAGGGTATGACACGGCGGATTGGACTGGCTCAGGCGCTGATCAACGACCCGGAATTGGTGTTGCTGGATGAGCCCACGTCGGGCTTGGACCCGTTGGGCACGCGCGAAATGAAAGACATGATTTTGCAGCTCAAGGAGCAAAACAAAACCGTGGTCATGTGCAGCCACTTGTTGGCGGATGTGCAAGACGTGTGCGACCGCATTGCCATTTTGTACCAGGGAGAATTGAAGGAGCTGGGCAAAGTGGACGACTTGCTGCAGGTTTCCGATGAAACGGAAATTCGCGTAAAAGATCTGAACGACGATGCCCGGAACGAGTTGATGGAGGTGATCGGCCGCCATGGCGGGAAAGTCGTTTCGATCGACAACCCGCGAACCACGCTGGAACAGCTGTTCCTCAATATTGTCCGCGAGAGCGAACAACGACCCGGTCGACGCGCGACGCCGGAAACCACGTCGGCTGAGCAAGGGAGTTAATCGTGGTCGTTGAGTATTTTCCCGACTTTTTCGAATGGCTGTTTAGAAACAGCGGAACCAGCGACCAGCCGGCGATGGGGGCGATTTATATCTTCCTGTTCCTGGTGCTGGCGTGCGCCCTGCTCGGAACGTTTTTCGGCTATTTGGCGGCGGCGTTGAGGCACGGTCCCTTTGAGGCGTTTTATGTGGTGGCCAAAGTCGTCGCGGGCGCGGGTCCGGATTGGTTCCGCATGTCGCCCCGACGCATCTGGGCCATCGCCCGATTGGCGGCGAAAGAAGCGTTGCGGCGCCGCGTGATTCTGGTCGCCTTCGGCATCTTTGCCATCGCCCTGTTGTTTGGCGGTTGGTTTATCAATTCCGGCTCGGAACATCCTGAACGCGTTTACATCAACTTTGTCATGTGGGGCACGCAGTTGCTGATCTTGATGATGATCATGCTGATCAGCGCGTTCAGTCTGCCCGACGACATCAAAAATCGCACGATATACACCGTCGCCACGAAACCGGTTCGGACCAGTGAGATTGTGCTGGGCCGCGTTGTTGGATTTGGATTGCTGGGCACGGCGCTGCTGTTTTTGATGGGCGTGATCAGTCTGTTGTTTGTGTGGCGCGGATTGTCCCATACGCATCAGGCCACATTGCAGGACGGACGCGTCGAGTTGAATGAAGTCAATCCGCTGGCCACCGGACATCGCGCATCGGAACTGGCGGTCAAAGAAACTCAAACGGAATTGGATTCGGGGCACTTTCATTACGTCGAGATCATTCAAGACGTCCGCGACAAGAACTCGCCGCCCCCGTCCAACCCGGCGGGAATCATCCGCAGCGAAGAACGCGGAGACCAGGTGACCTATTGGCGGGCCGTGGTGGTGCCGCGAGGCGGGCATACCCATCAGATTGCCGTCGACGGCGATCTGGACAATTTGCGTTACACGTTGTCGGACGCGAAAGGTTTCTATCGCGCCCGCGTGCCCAAATACGCCGACCGGCTTGTGTTTTACGATCGGCAAGGCGAACCGAAGGATTCCGGGATCAACACGGGTGATCAGTGGACGTATCGCGGATACATCACGGGTGGCATCACCCTGTCAAAAGCCGAGTATTACTTTAGCGATTTTCGCGAAGACTTGTTTGCCGATCCCAACGTGGTGCCGCTGGAACTGACGCTTGGCGTATTCCGCTCAACGATGGGTGAGATCGGCCAACGGGTCAAAGTCGGGTTGCGATTTGAAAGTGTACCTTCCGAGGGTGAAGCGCCGGCCCGGTTTTATCGCAGCGAGATTATGGAGTTCGAATCCCAGGAGTTTCAGATTCAGGTCAAGGGAATTCCCCGGAAACTTCCCGGACAGGCGTTCGATGCCGGTGGTGAAATCCGCGAAACGGGTTATTTCGATTTGTTCGACGACTTTGCGGCCAACGGTCAATTACGGCTGGTCATTCGCTGCCAGGACATGGGACAATATGTGGGTCTGGCGCGAGCAGATGTCTATTTCCGCGGCACTGACCAGGCTCATTGGTGGAACTTTGCCAAAGGATACATGGGAATCTGGTTGCAAATGATGATCGTTTGCTCGTTGGGCGTGGCGTTTAGCACATTTCTCAGCGCCCCCGTCACAATGTTGGCAGCGATTTGCACGATTATTTTTGGCTTTTTCTCAGACGGTATTCAGAAAATATCCGCCCCGGGCGTTGAAGGTGGCGGGCCGATCGAGTCGCTGATTCGCCTGGTGACGCAAAAAAACATGCAACAGCCGCTGCAGGAATCGATCGGTTTGACGATCATCCAGCGGGTTGATCAGTTTTTTATGAACATCGTTTCATCCATCTCCGGTGTCGTACCGAATTTCGGCAAAATGGACTTTTCGTCGTTTCTGACATACGGTTATTTTGTGGACAACAGTCGATTGCTGGTTGCCCTGTGCATGGCGGCCACGTTCTGCATCGGCTTGACGATATTAGGTTATTTCTGCCTCAAGACACGGGAATTGGCCGGATGAGTCATACAAAAAATACGGTTCGCAAACGCATTTACATTGTGATCCTCGGCGCGCTGTTGATCCCGCTGTCGATGGTGAGCCGACCGTCGACGCGCGACAGTGAGAACAGCATCAAGGATTCCGGTGGCGTGTTGTCGCAGATTCGCAATCAAAACAATCTGTCGCCGGCCAAATTGTCGGAAATCGATCCGGGCAGCGAGACCATGAAACTGGCATCGCTGGGATTGCGCGGCATCGCGGTTAATCTGCTGTGGATGAAGGCGATTGAAGCAAAGGACAAGAAAGAATGGGACGTGTTTTCGTCCACCTTGAACTCGTTAGTGAAAATCCAACCGAATTTCATCAAGGTTTGGGAGTTTCAAGGCCACAACTTGTCATACAACGTGTCGGTGGAATTCGACGACTACGAGCAACGGTACCAGTGGATTAAGAAAGGCATCGAATTCCTGACGACGGGTATTCCCTATAACCGCCGCGATCATCGCATCGTCGACACGTTGGGCTTCTTTTCGGGCAACAAATTTGGTACGGCCGACGAACGGATCCAGTACCGGCGGCTGTTCCGCAACGATCATTTGTTCCACGACGAAATGAGCAAGTTCGTCAACATCGACGAAATCAACACGCCCTATGACCCGGACCACTGGCTGTTGGCCTACCAGTGGTACGATCGATCGCAAAACATGGTTGAACAGGGCGTCGAAGGCTCACCGGTGCGACAGTACAAAAAGGACATGATCTATTACCAGCTTAAACCGGCCCAACTGCGCAACATGGGCCTGTCATTGCAGACGGAGTTCCGCTCCGATGAGTACGCCAAGTCCAACTGGCAACGCGCCCATAAAGAATGGTTGGAATATGGGAACCGGCCGATCAAGGCAGCCATTGGCGAAGGCGCCTCCATCGATTTGACGATGGAAGGACTGATGAATTACATGCGGAAGGTCGAACAGCTGCGCGGGCAGCTGGACAAATTGGCTCCCGGCGCCCGCAAGCGATTGACCGCCAAAATCGTTGAAGCCCTGGCGCCCGAAGACGCGGAGTTAATGACCGCCACCATCGACTCGCTCAGCGACGAACAGCTGGCGCGACTGCGCGACCTGGAAAAGGCCATTTTGGAACGCAACAAAGATCTCGAATTTC
>JBFILF010000433.1:0-4855 GCA_041599835.1 Pirellulaceae bacterium | reverse complement strand
TTGCCTCTGGCCACATTCCACCATGTTACCAGCCGTTGGAGGCATCGCCATGCGGGGTCGCATCACCATCATCCAAAGATCGACGTTTAACGATTAAATGCATTTCCCAGGGCGATCATTAATTTGTCGATATCGCCCTGCGTCGTATACAGATGGTGCGAGACGCGAATGTACCAGCGATTTTCAAATTCAATGACGGGGACTTCGATCCGATGCTCCTCCCACAACCAATGTTGCAACGGCGACCAATCTCCCGCCGGCAACGGCACGTGGGACATGGCGGCGTACCATCGGTCAAAATCGGCGGCAATGGGCTGTTGGCCAGTCAATTCAATCAGTCGCTGCTGGGTTCGTCGCGCCATGCCGTGGGTGCGATGCCGAAACGATTCTAGTCCGATCGATTCCAAAAACTCGATGGCCGTTGGCACGCTCAAATACGCTGCTGGGTCGCGCGTGCCGCTCCAGATAAATTCCTCAAACCACTGCTCGGGCATCGCCGGCAACAATCTGCCCCAACTTTTAAGTTGCGGTTGAACGCAATGTTGCCACTCCGGGTGAACGTACAAAAATCCCGAACCAAGCGGCGCCGACAGCCACTTATGGCAACTAGCCGTGTAAAACGCGCAACCCAATTCATCAAGTTGGACCGGCAATTGGGCCAGCGCATGCGGGCCGTCAATGCATACCGCGATGTTTCGTTTGGCCGCGGCGGCACAAATCGCTGCTACGGGCATGATTAGCGCCGTGGGCGACGTAATGTGGCTGACAACGATCAACCGAGTTTTGTCCGTCGCCGGTTTCAAAACGGCCTCCGCAATCTGTTGCGGATCCTCAATCTTTTCCGGTAAATGGGTGACGACCAACTCCGATCCGGACCGCTGACAGGCACGACCCCAGATCCGATGCACGGCCCCGTATTCGTGGTTATTAATCAATACCTGATTGCCGCGCGCCAAGGGAAAACTATCGGCCACGATGTTCATGCCAAAGGTGGCGTTTTCGGCGAACACCATATTGTCCGGTACCGCGCCCATAAAACTGGCTAAACGACCCTTGGCCTGCTCAAGCGCCGGTTCAAACTCGCGGACGTAAAAATCCATGGGTTGGCTTTCCAACCGCTGTGTCCACTGGGCGCGCGCCAGTCTCACCGGATCGGGGGAGACGCCGAAAGACCCATGATTCAGGTAGGTGGTATCGGGCCGGATATGGAATTGGCGTGCCACGTCCTGCCAGTCGCCATCCTGGTCGTGGCGCCGTTGCAGCTTGGTTTCGGACATTTGAGCGCGCCCCCCTTTTACGAAGTTGATCCGATTAGTTTACGATTGCGTCGAGCAGCCGTGAAACGCACAAAACAGGGGCAGGTCCGCTGAATAGGCGCGCAGCCGCCAGAAGTTTCCAAAAAAAGAATCATGGCAAATACCGAAGATTCCGAAACGGCACGCGAGAATTGTGCGGGATTGGCCCACGGCTTGCAATCAGCGACAGGCTTTTTACTTTTGCGCCGGCCAGGCCGCGCAAGCAACCCGAAGTGAAATACTTCATATTAAGGATGGGAAAACAATGAGCACAATTTTGGATGCCCCCGGGGCAACCCATGGAAAACAGGGAACGATAATGACACCCAAGAACGTATTGGCGATGTGCCGTGAAAACGACGTCAAAGCGATTGACTTGCGATTCATGGATTTTCCCGGCCTATGGCAACACACCACCATTCCCGCATCGCAGTTGAACGAAGACACTTTTGATGACGGGTTGGGATTTGACGGCTCCAGTATTCGCGGTTGGCAGCAAATCAACGAAAGCGACATGTTGTTGGTCCCTCAGCCGGACACGGCCTTCATGGACCCGTTCACCCGCCTGCCAACGCTGAACATGATCTGCAACATTCAGGACCCCATCACCCGCGAAGATTACAGCCGCGACCCGCGAAGTGTGGCTCGCAAAGCCGTCGCTTACCTGCAGAGTTCGGGCATTGCCGATACCGCTTACTTCGGACCAGAAGCAGAATTCTTCGTGTTCGATGATATCCGGTACGATCAGCGACCCAACGAAGGATACTTTCACATCGACAGCATCGAAGCGGAATGGAATCGTGGCCGCGTTGAAGGACCGAACCTCGGTTACAAAATTAGGCACAAGGAAGGTTACTTCCCCTGCCCACCTATGGACCAAATGATGGACATTCGCAACGAGATGATGCAGGCATTGATTGATGCCGGCATCGAAGTCGAGTGCCAACATCATGAAGTCGGTACGGCTGGACAAAGTGAAATCGACTTGCGATTCAATGAAATGGTCAAGATGGCCGACCAGCTGATGATGTACAAATACATTATCAAAAACGTGGCCCGCCGGCACAATAAAACGGCGACGTTTATGCCTAAGCCGATTTACGGCGACAATGGTTCCGGCATGCACGTGCATCTGTCGTTGTGGAAAGACGAGTTGCCGCTGTTTGCCGGGGACAGCTATGCGGGTCTCAGCGACATCGGCTTGTACGCGATTGGCGGCATCCTCAAACACGCCCCGGCTGTATTGGCGTTCACGAACCCGACGACCAACAGCTACAAGCGATTGGTTCCCGGGTACGAGGCGCCCGTCAATCTGGCTTACTCCCAACGGAATCGTTCGGCGGCCTGCCGGATTCCGATGTACAGTCAAAGTCCCAACTCTAAACGCGTGGAGTTCCGCTGTCCCGATCCCAGCTGCAACCCGTACCTGGCGTTTTCGGCCTTGTTGTTGGCAGCGATCGATGGCGTGCAGAACAAGATCGATCCAGGTGAACCACTGGATAAGGATATATACGATTTGCCGCCCGAAGAATTGGCCGACGTTCCCAAAACTCCGGGGACGCTGGCCGAAGCGCTCGACGCGCTGGAGGCGGATCACCAGTTCCTGTTGCGCGGCGACGTGTTCACTCAGGACGTCATCGACACATGGCTTTGGTACAAGCGCACAAACGAAGTCGACGCGCTTCGTCTCCGCCCTCACCCGTACGAGTTTTGCTTGTACTACGATATTTAGGCCGGCGATATTTAAGCCGGCGACCAATGGTTTAGTCGCGAAGCGGCGACAAAAGTCGCTTCGCGACTCGTTTCCCAACGGTTCGATCGTCGAACGGTCTCTCCGCCCTTGACGCTTCTTGCTTTTCGCGACTGTTCTACGGACTTACGTGGCGTCGCGCAGGACTCGAAAAGACTACAATCGCAGCATGAAGCGAATCAGCAAGCGAGTCACGTTTGACAACGGGCGGGGCCAGCAACTCGTCGGTATCATGGATTGGCCCCAGCAGACACCGCGGGCGTTCGCACTGTTCTCGCATTGCTTCACCTGCACCAAAGACCTCAAAGCCAACGTCCGGATTAGTCGAATACTTGCTGAATTCGGGTTTTGCGTGTTGCGCTACGATTTCACCGGTCTGGCCGATAGCCAGGGGGACTTTTCCGAGACCAACTTCACCACCAATTGCCTGGATATTCGGGCTGCCGCGCGGTTTTTGCACGAGCAATTTGAGGGGCCGCAGCTGTTGATCGGCCACAGCATGGGCGGGACGGCCACCGCGGTAACAGCCAACGAGATTGAATCGGCGCAGGCAGTCGTGACGATTGCATCGCCTGGTTCGACGCAACGGTTGGCGAAGTTTCTGGACGAAAGCAATCCGCAAATTGATCGGCAAGGCGCAGGAACCGTTAACATTGGCGGCACGCAGTTTCGAATCAAACGGCAGTTATTGGACGATCTGCGGAGCAAGAATATCGAACAACTGGTCGGGCAACTGCGACTGCCGATCCTGATGTTTCATTCTCCCCAGGATCAAACGTTACCCTATACATGGGGGCTGAAGATGTTCGACGCGGCCACGTCGCCCAAGACTTTTGTAACATTAGATGGCGCCGACCACTTACTGGTCGATCAGCCTGCTGATGTTGAATTCGTCGCGCAGATGATTGAATGCTGGTCCAGGCGATATTTGCTCTAAGGCCAACACCCAAGAGAGGTGGTTACCGTTTGTTGCGTCGACACAATCCGCAAACACCGAACAAAACAAGCAAAAATCCCGCCGAAGATGGCTCGGGAATGCTCGCCAAAGACCAGCCGATGTCGGCGAGAATGCCCAGTTCGATGTCGCTGTAGGCACGGCGCATGACTGCCGGCGCGATGGCAAAACTCATGAGCGTATTCGAATCGTTCAGATGAGAAATGCTCGAACCGGGGGCGAATGTCGTTGGGGCGTAGACCTGGACCGGCGCGCCCCCGTTGGCCGCCATTGCGTTGGCGCCGTTAAAATACACGTTATTACTTATCAAATCGGCCGGCACGCCCAAGAAGTCTCCGCCCGGCCCAAACAAATCGGTGCCGTCGCCAAGTTCCAAAAAGCTGTCGAATACGCCGAACACGCCCGGATCGCCGCCGCTGATGGAACTTTGACCATTGGCGTCGACCAACGACGAAAAGCCCATGGCATGGGTCACTTCATGCAACGCAACGCTGAACAGGTCAAATTCACCGGCGCCCGGCGCTCCCAAACCGTTATTCCAGACGTAACCAAAATCAAACGTGGCCGTCGCGTCGGGGACGGCGGGCGAAGGATCGAAACCGGTCGTCGCGTGATCGAAGACAAAACCATTGGCGAACCCGTTCGGACCCGTAAAGTAATACGGTCCGGCAGAGGCCAGCGGTCCACTCCCGTCGATATCCGATGCCCGAATTTCTAAATCGACGGTCCCGTTAGCATCGATCCGTGAATTGATGTAATTGAGCACGGCACTGACCGTTCCCCGTCGAGTTGCTCCAAAAGTTGGGTCGTCAAATCCGACGCCCGAACCCAAGTCAACGTAAGTCACGTTCCAGG
>JBFILF010000432.1:0-4855 GCA_041599835.1 Pirellulaceae bacterium | reverse complement strand
TGCAGGAAATGCACGGTGTCATCTATCGCAATGCCCAGCCCGACACTGGCGGTAAGTACAGTCCCAATATCGATTCGGCTGCCGCCCCACCCCAGGTAACCGAAAATCAAAATCGGCGGCAAAACATTCGGGAACATCGCAACCAGGCCGCCGCGAATACTTCCCAATTCCAACATGATCACCGGTGTGATGATGATGAGGGCGACCAGGAAACTGCGCAACAGGTCGTCAAATAACGTTTGCTGGCCACGTGCCGCCAGCGGACCCAAGCCAGTCGCGACCAACGAGTAGGCACTGTCGCCAGGGCGGCGAAGGCTATCAGTTAACTCATCTGCAAACTCGGCCAGATCACCGGCTGCCGTTTTATGGCCAACACCCACACTGACTCGCCAGATGTCGTGCGAACCGTCTTCCGCCAGCATCCGCTGTTGTTGAAACAGGTTTTTGCGCAGCCGCAACTGGTCCTCAACCATCTGCCGGCGGATGTGCCGCATCATCGGCGCCGCCGATTTTGGCGGGTCAACCAGGTTTGAAATCGAAAACGCCGATTGCGTACCCGGGTAGCGGATGGTTTGCGATTGGAGGCGGCGGACGGTCATCAACTGATCAAAACGGCTCGGTACCTGATCACGCGGAAAGACGACGAGCAGTTCCACCCGATCCAGGGAAAACAAATGTTGCTCAATCCACTGATGATCTTTGGCGACTCGCGACGAAGCTGAAAATAGATTTACGACATTGAGGTCTGGATTTAGCCGCGAAACGCCAATCAGTGCCGGAATGGTGAAAAAGGTAAAACCGGCGATGACCAGCACCGGGCGCCGGGTCACCCACTCGGTCAGTTTATCCCAGACTCCATCAGCGATTTTCTGTTGGGAAATTGCCGGGCCAACCAAACGTGCTGGTGTCGACCAACTATTCCACAGCGCCGGCAAGCCAACCAGCAACAGCAACGTTGCCCAAGCGAGAGATAGAGCCGAAAAGATCCCAAACTGGATGACGGCGGGAATCTGGCTGACGATCAGCGATGCCAGCCCGATCGACGTCGTCGCCATCGACAGCAAAACTGGCTGGCGAGTTTTTTGAATCGTGGCGCAGATCGCATCGGGACCCGGCGGCTCGATCAACAAACCGCGCGTAATGTGAATGCCACCGCTGAGCGTCAAAATCAGCACCAGCACCGGCATCAGCACCAACAGCCCGTTGACGGCGACACCGAAAATCGCCACCAAAGCTAGGCTGGAAAGTGCCGCGTATCCGGCGATGATCAGCACGCTGGCCACCAACCGCACGCTGCGCAGGCAAAGCCAGCTAATCAGGCAAGCCATCAATGCCCCGGGAAATCCCAACAACAACGCTTGATTAGTTTGGCGATTTAGTTCCACACTATGAACGGCATGCCCGCCAAATTTGAGTTGACCTTGGTCCAAGCCGTCGATCAGGGCCGCGGCCGATTGTAACATTGCCACGGCAGGCTGCCGGTGATTCGAACCGGCTTCCGTCAAGTCGGCGACCAGGCACGTGGTACGCATGTCGTTGCCGATGCACACACCTCTTAACCTGCGGCGAGCTTTCGAATTTGAAAATCTTGCCGGCTCACGGGTGAGGCGATCGATGGCTTCGGGTCCGGTGACCAGGCTGGCGAAAAATTGAGTTTGGCGATCGAGTTGCTGGACGGCCGTGGCATACGATTTCAATCGCGGATCGTCGACGCTGCAGCCTTGCCAGCTAACAATGATTCGATCGTCGGTCCCGAACCACTGACGAAACCGATCGTACTGGGCGCCCTGTAAAGAATGGCGGTCGATCCAGTTCGCCAGATCCTGCGTATTGGTCGCATTGCCCAGCGCCAGCCATAAAAGGATTGGCAATAGCAGCAATCCGGTTAACAGCACGAGCTGACTGAGTCGCCTACCGGGCACAGAGATACTTCCTTCCCTGGAATTCGTCCGGCGATTTTCCTCAAATGAAAATCGTTAGACGTCTTCGTCGTCCTTTTTTCTTTCAGCAGTCGCGAACGACGGTTTGCTTTCCGTTTCCGTTTGGCCGTTTCGGGTGTCCTTGCTGTCGTGAACGGAGTGGCCGATGACAGTTCGGATTTCCTTTTGGTCCAATTCTTCTTGCTTAAGAAGTTTATCGGTTAAATCTTGCAAGTGCATTCGCCGATCCCCCAGCAAATTGAGGGCTTTTTGGGCCGCATCCTGCAGGATCTTGGTCACCTCTTCGTCGATCACTTCCATGGTGTGTTCGCTGAATTGGCGATTCTGATGAATTTCGCGTCCCAAAAACGGGTCTTCGTCCGTCATCTTGAAACTGACCGGTCCCAACCGTTCGCTCATGCCCCAATGAGTGACCATCCGCCGCGCCATCGACGTGGCCGTTTCCAGGTCGTTTTCGGCGCCGACGGTCAATTCGTCGTAAATCAGCCTCTCGGCCGCCCGGCCCGCCAGCAGCACCACCAGTTGATCTCGAATCTCGTTTTCGGACAAATTCATCCGGTCTTCTTCGGGAATCATCTGCGTCACACCCAGTGCGCGACCGCGTGGGATGATCGTGACTTTGTGCACCGGGTTGGCCCCTTTCAAAAACCAGGCGGCAACCGTGTGTCCCGCTTCGTGATAAGCGGTCCGTTCTTTTTCCTTGTGCGTCAAGATTTCTTCCCGCCGCGCTCCCATCAGCACTTTGTCGTGAGCGTAATAAAAATCTTCCATCTCCACGCGAGTTTTGTTGTTGCGGGCCGCCCACAAAGCCGCTTCATTGACCATATTTGCAATATCGGCGCCCGTCATGCCGGCGGTTGCCGACGCCAACGATTCCAGATCCACGTCATTACCCAGCGGAACATCTCGGACGTGCACCTTGAAGATGGCCAGCCGACCTTTAACGGTGGGTCGTGAAACCGTGATGTGGCGGTCGAACCGACCCGGCCGCAGCAAAGCTGGGTCGAGAATATCCGGGCGGTTGGTGGCGGCCAACACGATGACCGAGTCGGTCACGGAAAACCCGTCCATTTCGCCGAGGATCTGGTTTAGCGTCTGTTCCCGTTCGTCGTGTCCGCCGCCCAGACCCGCGCCGCGCTGGCGACCCACCGCGTCAATTTCGTCGACAAAAATAATTGAGGGCGAGTTGGCTTTGGCGTTGTTGAACAAATCGCGCACGCGCGACGCGCCGACGCCGACAAACATTTGAATGAACTCGGATCCATTGACACTGTAATACGGCACGTTCGCTTCACCGGCGACAGCGCGGGCCAACAGCGTTTTACCCGTTCCCGGGGGACCCACCAGCAACACGCCCTTGGGAACTCGCCCACCAAGCTTTTGAAATCTCTCAGGGTCCTTTAAAAAATCCACGATCTCCATCAAGTCGGCTTTCACGCTTTCGATGCCCGCCACGTCCTTGAACGTGATTGGTCGATTGTCGGGTTCGTACCGTTTGGCGGGGCTCCGCGAGAAATTTGACAGAAAACCGCCGCCCATCATCTGATTTTGGGTTCGCCGCATGGTGAAGAACATTAACAGCACCAAGCCGATCATGAAGCCGAACAGCAAGGCGGTGAACAAACCATTCCAGTTCGACGGCGGCGCATAACTGTAGTAGACGTCGTATCGCTCAAGCAAACTCAACAGTTCCAAGCGGGCCGGGGAGTCGCTGGGTGGAATCACCACCGTGAATTTTTTGTTTAGGACGGAACCATCGTCGGGATAGACTAGTTTGCCTTCGGCGTTTTCTTTTGGTCCCGGCGGCGGGGGAACCTTGAACGAGCCTTCGGCCCGCGTCTCGTACAATGTGATGGCCTCAATGTTGGAACCTTCGACCGGGTCGCCATTGGGGTCTTTGATCGGTTCGTTTGCGTAATTTGTGCCGGCAATCAGCTTCTTTAAATAGGCGTAAGTGATCGATGAGCGGCCGGAACTGGCCCACATGCTCAGCGAAAACAAAACGACCGCCATCAACAGCAGCAATACCCACAGATTCACGCCACGGATTAGCCGACCATCGGTCGCTTCCGGTTTCTTTTCCGGGTCTTTTTTTTCTGGTTCCGACATGAGTGCCTCAAGTCAATCCGTGAGACCACCACTCCGGCGGTCAACGTGCAACGGAAAGCAACGATACTGCGATCATGGCTGTGCAAATGGTGAATTCAATGGCGGTCAGCCCAAATCAGATGAGAACTGCCAACATTGTATCCCATGTCAACAATTTTGACGATTGCAGTATGTTTGTGACAATTTCGTTGTCCGCCGAAAACCCGCCTGACACCAACCGAACAAACCCGATTCGGACACCATTTATAAGCTTTTCGCACTCAGCCAATCCGGATCGATTTCGAATTGATTTTCCTCAGCAATTTCCAGGTGGTTAGCAATCTCGCGGATCGACAATTTTCGAATTTGCGAGACTTCGGACACCGAGTAGCCAGCAGTCAACAATTGCCAGGTCCAGTAGAAGTCCGGCCGATTCTGGCTAACATCGGCGTACTCAAACGAGTGGACCACCTCCGGCATCGGCGCCGACACGCCGTGGGATTCGTCGCGTCGTCGAATTTGCGGCTCGGGCTCACGATGGGAATCGGTCCCGGTATCAACCTCCTCGTTGTCGACTCGGAGTTGCCTGGGTTCGGCCGGTCTACCTTCGACCGGTTGCGCAACGGTCGAATCCTTTTCGGAGCTGGCAAACGAAGTTTGATCGACGATCGGCTGTTGACCGCGAAACAAAAAATTCAGCTTGGCTTGCAAATCTTGAGGGACTCCCGACAAGGCGCGGCCCAGATCCCGACCCTGCATCACCTCCAGCCCGCAGCGTGTCACCTTGACAATTGGCCGAAATTTTTGCCGCTCTTCCTGGCTGATCA
>JBFILF010000431.1:0-4862 GCA_041599835.1 Pirellulaceae bacterium | reverse complement strand
CCGCTCAATACTTCGACGCGTCCGGGCATTCCCAATCGTCCGGTCTTGATCAACCGTCGTTGTAAGGTCTGATCACTTGTTACCACGTCAACAAATTCGAGTTGGCCGATGCGAACAATTGCACCCGTGGCCAGGCACAAGTGGCGACGCGTACCGGCAGGGATTTGCAAGCGGCCGTACATGCCCTCGTACAGGTTTTCGCTGCGTGGCAAACTGGCTTTGACCAAAAACGAACGGCTGGCGACGTCGGCCTGCGGGACAATTTCGTCAATCGTGGCGGTAAAGTCCCGATTGAGCGAATCGACGTGGACGGTCAATTTTTGTCCCACGCTCAGTTTCACCGCCAAATGTTCCAAAACCGGCGTTTCCAGTCGCAAGGACTGTGCGTCGTACAGTGTCAAAATTGGCTTGCCCGGCTGGGCGGTGTCGCCTGGTTCGGCGGTCCGATCGACAATTCGACCCGGCTTGGGGGCGGTGATCGTGGAATACGAAAGCAGCACGTCTGCTTCGTTGACGGCCTGCTCCGCGCGACGCTGTTCGGCCTGTGACACTTTCAATTTGCGCTCCGATTCATCAAATTCGCGCTGTGACACAGCCCGCGATTCGAGCAAGCGGCGATTGCGATCAAAGTCCGCTTGAGCTTCGGCCGTGGCCGCCTGCGCGGCGATCAGTCCCTGCCGAGCTTGTTGCAGCCGCGCCTGCAGTTCGCGCGTGTCAAATGTTATGAGCACGTCGCCTTCGTTGACAAAATCACCTGCTGCTACCCGAATCTCCAAGATCGTGGCCAAAATCTGGGACGAGATGACACTGCGGCTGGCGGCCTTCAACGTGCCGACCGCCTCTTCGATGTAGTCCTTTTCCACCTCATGCACGATATCCGTTTCCAAGTCACCCAGCGTCCTGGCGACGGGCTGCACTTCTTGGGGCGCAATCTTTTCCTGAAACACCCCCGAGATCCACGCCACGACCACGGCCAGCAACGCAACGCCGAGCACAATGGGCAGAAACCGCGCGAGGGCGTGCAGCGCATCGAACCATTTTCGTTTTTTTGTCATGGGCTCAACCTGTTCTTCAACATCTCCCACATTCATTCTGCGATTTACTTTTATGTGTTCCCCGTTGGTGCGCCGGTTACCGGGCTACCTTCGAAAGTCGCCGTCCGGCGCCGCTCGGTGGGGTCGGACTGACTTGGCGCGAGCTGGTTCATGGCCTCATGTGCTGAAAGAAAAACATTGTTTTCCAAAAACAGTGAATCTACCCGGGCGCGTTTCAGTCGATCCATCACCGGACCCTTCACATCCGACAGATACAACGAAACGCCGGCCGTTTCCAGTTCGCGTTTGATCGTTTCCAGTTTCTCGATGCCGGTCGCGTCGATGTCGTTGATGCCGGAGGAAATCAGCAACACCGAATGCAGCCCGCGATGTTCGGCAATTTGCTCCTGCAGATACGATTCGAGAAACGGCGCATTGGCAAAATTCAAACTCTCGTCGACTCGAAAGGCCAGCACGCCCTCGGTCAATTGCACATCGTGCCGCAAAACGTTACGGAAATGTTCGCTTTGACCGACGCGACCCACGATGGCGACATGCGGTCGACTCATTTTCCACATCAACATCACAATCGTCGCGGCCACGCCGATCAAGATGCCGGTTTCGATGCCCAATATCAACACTGCGGTAAAAGTGACCAGCATGGCCACCGCGTCCGGTCGACTAAAGCGCCATAACCGAACGGGAGCACGAACATCGACCAGCTGCATGACGGCCACGACGATGATCGCGGCCAGCACCGCCTTGGGTATGTAAAAGAACCACGGGGTCAAAAAGGCGACTGACAGCGCGACCAGGCTTGCGGTAATCATTCCGCTCAGCGGTGTGCGGACTCCGGCGGAATAATTCACCAGCGATCGGCTCAATCCACCGGTCACCGGATAACCGCCCGAAAAGGCAGCACCGAGGTCTGCCAAACCAAGCGCTACCAATTCTCGGTTGGGACTGATCTTTTCCCGCCGTCGACTGGCCAGCGCTTTGGCGACGGAAATACTCTCCAAGTACCCAACCAGCGTGATGACCAGCGCCAACGGAATCAACGATCGGACCGTGGAAACACTCAGTTCGGGGATCGTCCATCGCGGCAAACCACGGGGAATTTCGCCAACGATCGCCACCTGTTGTGCGCGATCGAGTCCACCCAGCGACACGATCCAAGCAGAAACAATCACGGCGACCAGAGGACCCGTTTTGGAGATAACGGTACCGGCACCGTTTTTGATACCGATTCGTTTCAGCAGCGGGGCCGCGCCAAAGCCAATTCCGAGCAACACGCAGAAACTGCCGGCGCCAATCAGCACGGTCGCAGGATTAAACTCCACCGCGTGAGACAGCGACGTGATAATTAATTGAATCGGTTTTGCCTCACTGTCGATCGAAATGCCCAGCAAATGTTTGAGCTGGCTAAAGGCGATCACGATGGCCGCGGCACTGGTGAATCCGATCAATACGGGATGGCTGATAAAGTTGACGAGAAAGCCAAATCGAAATACGCCCATCAGCAGCTGCAACAAACCCACCAACAGGGCCAAGACCAGACATAGCGAAACGAACTCGGGGCTGCCCGGTTGCGCCAGTTCGCCCACTCCCGAAAGCACCAGCAGCGATACCATGGCAACGGGCCCGACGGCCAATGCGTTGCTGGTTCCAAACAGGCTGTACAAAACCACCGGAAGGATGCTGGCGTACAAGCCAACTTGGGGCGGCAGTCCGGCCAGCATCGCGTACGCCATCGCCTGAGGAACGAGCATGATCGCCACGATCAGCCCGGCCATCAGGTCACCGGCAAAATACTCTCGCCGGTAAGAGGCCAGTCGAGCAGGCAAAGGCGAAATCGTATTCAACCAGCCAGGAATCTTCATCACCCGATCGCTTTTGCGTGTTGCGGGCCAAATTTGATTTCAGTTGTTACAACCCAAAACGCAGCCGTCCGAGTCTGTCGAGGATCACGGTTTTCGTGCACGTTGTTGAATCTTGACTTGCCAGAGTCTCAGGTTGTAGCCGGCCAACAAACAGGCGGAAGTCAGATGACCGTTCCAATCATGTTCCATTTGACAGCCATCAGTCGACAACCTGTCGGCGTCCCTGTATCGAATTGTCCGGACTGCGTGACCCGACGCCAATGCAAGCGGCCGTGATAAAACCACCGCCTCGCCGACGGCTTGGTTATATCGCATTATTCATATATGTCAATATTTACACTTTCGTTGGGTCCCCTCTTGCCGTTCTGTCCTGCATGCAGCTGGTCGCATACTTGCCGATCTCTTTAACTCTCCTGGACTTGCGCTGTTTTAGCCGAGGAATTCTCCCCTTCAAAGGACAGGCATTTTTCGAAACCCGCGTTTAATTCCGCCGTCAAAAGGCGTCAAAAAGGGCGTCAAGTTAAATAAGGACAGGCATTCTTGTCAAAAAGAAAAAGGACAGGCATTTTTAGAAGGGTGCGTTTAATTCCGGAGAACATCGGCTTTGCACCGATAAATGATGTTGCCCGATTTTGCGCGATATTCGTTGACGGAGAGAAGTGTTCGAGAAGTGTTCGAGAAGTGTTATGGCACGCCGAATCGCGCCAATTGGCGAAATGTCTTTAGCCATGCCGCCGGCCAAGTTCAACGGAAGAGAAACCCTGTTACGCTTTGGTTTGAGTCAGGCAACATAGAACGCGATAGAAAACAACACGCTCCGCGGGACCGGAGTTCATCCGCGGAACGTAATCGGAAAACTCGACTTGTTTATCAGCGTGACGATGATTCTGCGTCATCGGCCGAAACGGCAATAAACTCGGCGTACTTGTTGATTTGTTTGTCAATCTCGGCGCCGGTGTCGACGTAACGGATCGAAGCGCCAGACGCAGCTGACGCGGTCAATTGGTCGGTCGCATTGACCACGGCCACTCCGCCACCATAGACCTGTATTTTGGTTTGCAGGGTTGACAGGTTGCGAGCGCGAAGTGTTGCACCTCCATAAACGGTCACTTCGTGCCGCTCGGCACTACCGTCAATCGTTACCGAACCGCCGCCACTGACCTGCGTCACAATCTCGCGGGCTGAAACATTGGTCAAGCGAACGCTGCCACTGGCCAAACATCGAATGGTGATGCGATCGGCCGTAATGCCTTCGCGGTCAACGGATTTGTCCCAACCGGCCGTGATCGTGACTTCCGACGGGCTTTCAGAGCGGGTTGATGAATCTGACGTGGAGGGGCCAGGCAATAACACGCGGTCGATCACGTGAATGATCCCATTGTTGGTCTGAATATCGTTGCGGATGACGGTGGAATCGTTGACTGAGATTCGTCCTTCGCGAATGGAAAACTCAATTTCTTGGCCGGCCAGTGTTTCATTGCGTCCTGATTTCACAGCATCCCGAGCGGAGAGATTACCGGGCACGACATGGTATTTCAAAATCGTGGCCAACTGTTCTTTGTTTTCCGGCTTCAACAGGTTTTCCACGGTTCCCTCTGGCAGCGCCTTGAAAGCCTCGTCAGTCGGTGCGAATACGGTTAGTGGCCCATCGCCATTAAGGGCGCCGACCAAACCAGCGGCCTCGGCGGCAGCCAGCAGCGTTGTGAAGTTGCCAGCCTGTTTGGCGACGCCAACAATTGACTTGTCGTCGTCGGCTGGGGGGATCAACACGGCATCAATGACCTGGATCAGCCCGTTGCTACATTTAATGTTGCGGATGATCACGTTGGCGTTGTTGACCTTGACGTCACTGCCATTTCGCTCGAATCGAATGCGTTTGCCCATTAACGTTTTAGCCGATTTCAACGGATGCGACGGAGGACGTTTGGGGACGGAAATCTCACGCGGG
>JBFILF010000430.1:0-4868 GCA_041599835.1 Pirellulaceae bacterium | reverse complement strand
GTTTTTTCAAGCTCCAAACCGGCTATTGCGGCGGAGTACCAGTTTTTTTTCCCTGTGCGCCGCCTTGTTTGCTCCGATCTCGGCGGTGCTGTGGGCGCTGGGTCGATTACTGGAGTTGATGCTGGGCCAGTCGCCGTCCCAGGTTCGCGTGGCATTGGCCAAGAAGGAGTTGGCCGATGTGCTGGCGGAGGGACAAGATATGGGGATCCTCAACCGATCCCAATTGACACTAGCCCAGGATTTCTTTTTGGTGGCGTCCACCGAAGTGCGACGGGCGACCCGGCCGGTTTCCAAAATCATGACCATTGCGTCGGACATGGACGTCTCGTCGGCATTGCAAATCGCCCAGCGGCAGAAATTGACCGAAATTCCGGTGACGGACAAACGCACTGGGGAATTGGCGGGTTACATTCGCACAATCGAGTTACTGGTCGATTCGACGGCGTCATCGATTTCCCGGGCGATTTGCCCGTTAGTGGAGATTCACCAAAGTGATTTATTTGGCGAGGCGATTATGCGGTTGCAAGCCGCCCGCGAATTAATGGCGCGGGTCGTTGACGACGACGGCAACACCGTGGGCGTGGTGTCGATGGATGACTTGATGAGCCGGCTGTTTGGCTAATTGCCATGGCCGCCATGCCCGTTAGCTGATTTTCTGATAGCCCAGCGATTTGATTACGTTCAGCATTTCTTCATACGTGATGAACCGCCGCCGGTGGATCAATTTGTATTGATCAATCGCCTGTCCCAATTCGCGCGCTTCGTCGCTGACGTCCTGGTGCGAATTGCCAAATTGCCGACGCTCGATCGAAGGAAGCGGACCCGGGACGAGTGAATGTCGCCGATCTTCAAAGCCGTCGCCGATAGCGGGCGGCACGATCGAGTTGCCTGTCGAAGGATTCATTGTGTTGGACTCCTGCTTGGACTGGACCCTGAAACGTTATGTCGGGTGCATGGCCGCGTCAAAAGAACGGTTGGCAGGATTGCCAGCGGCGGCAAAAACTCGAGCGAACATAAAGGTCGCGACGATGATAACGATCCGCCGGATCATCACCGGTCCCAGTCGTTTTGCGCGTAGAGTTGATATCGGCTAGCGGCAGCCCATTCACGAAACGAAACCGCTCGATCGGCCAACGATTTAACGGCGGCCCAGTTTAACGATACTGCCGTGCCGTTTGAAACGGTTGAGCCACTTGGAACGGTTGGACCATTTGCGATTCGATGTCCTGTATCCAAGCCGCGATCGTGCCGTCGCCGGGAAACTTGCGGGCGGCCGTCAACGCGGTGAGCCGCGCGTTGGATTCGTCGCCAGATCCTAATTGGGCTCGGCTGAGGGCGATCCATACTTCAGAGGACGCGTCCGCTGCTTGGGTCGCGGCGGCCAATGTTTCCGTCGCCCGTTCAAACTGGTTCAGCTCCATTAATACCATTCCAGTTAACCGCATAACCTCGGTTGGAATCTGCTGAGGCGGATACTGTTGGGCAAACAGCTCCAGCGCTGTCAACGCCCGCATTGGTTGACCCAAGCGACGGCAAGCACTGGCGATCTCCAATTGGGTGTCGGTCACTTCGGACTCGTAATTGGCCGCGCGATGAAAACTCATCAGAGCACCCGACAGATCATCCTGATCGCGCTGGCTGCGGCCCTTGAGCACCCAAGCGGCCGCCAATTGCCGATTCTGTTGCAACGCCAGCCCCGCATGTTGCAAGGCCAACTGCGGCTGCTTCTTGATTAAATACAAATTGCCAATTTCAACATGCAACTCGGGATCGTTAGGTGCATGTTCCAAGGCAAGCTGCAACTGCTCGACCGCCTGGTCAACTTGGCCCTGATCCAGCAAGGCCGTGGCCAGGTGCTGGCGGATCCGCTCATTTTTCGGACTCCTCTTAACCGCCTGGCTTAACAACTGCTGGGCTTGGTCCGAACGTCCGTGATGCAAAGCGTTCAAACCGTGAAACGTCAACTCGCGGGCGCGGGCAATTTGTCCATCAATGGCCGCGGCGCGAAATTGGCAGCACCCCGGACCGCTGCATATCGATATGGCGATCAGGCTCGTGATTACCGCGCAGCTCGATTTGTCAAAAACGGCGGCAACGAACAATGACGGCGATCGTGACACGAAATGGACTGATTAAGGAAAGTGAAGGAGGTCCAACGGCGGTGGCGGCCATTGTCAGGCAACTCATCGTGCAACCGGCGGTTCCGGCGTGATGTTGGACCGCGAGACTTTAGCCGCTTGGCGCACCCTAAGAAATATCGAATCTGTGGAATCGACAAATCCAGCCAACTTCCGCAAATTGTATACTTCGATCGATCCGTTAAGATGAAGCGGGTGGATCCAAGTCTTAGGTGTGCAAAACCGCTGGCAAAAAATGACAGCAGTCTACGAACAACACGGCATACGGTTTCAGTACCCGGAAAACTGGCAGTTGCAACAGAGCCTGGCCGATGACGATTCGGTTGAGATTGTGTTGGAAACGCCTTCCGGTTCGTTCTGGCTGATGCACGCTAAACCGGACGCCGCCGATGCGGATGACATGCTCAAAAGCGTCGTGGCTTCTCTGGACGACCAATATGAAGGATTGGAGGTCACGGCCGTCAACGAAACGATCGCCAATTGCCCGCTAACCGGTTTCGACGCGTTTTTTTACTGTTTCGATTTTTTGGTCAAAGCCAACATTCGAATCGTGCAAAAAAACGGCTACTCGATGCTGCTTTTGTGCCAGGCGGAGAGCCGCGAGTTTGAGCAGCAGGAGTTGGTGTTTAAAGCGATCACGACCAGCTTGCTGAGCGCGGCAGCGCCCGATTGACGGGGCTCGCTTTGAAAAAATTACAATCGGCGCTGCCCGCTGCGACACGGCATCCCGATAGCAAGTGGTCAAGGAGATGGAGTGGTGGAGACCAATCATCGCGAAATGGCCGAATAACGCCGCCTTGATTGCCTGCCCAAATTGTCCGTCGCACAATTCGGTGGTGTTTGGCACGGGATTCGCTTTTACTCTGGGCGATCGCCACGACCGGCGATTGGTCGAATTGCGACACGGAAGTCGACCGTGAATCTTAGGCAACTGCCGCCGGAGTATGGCGGATCAACACAAGCACTTTGTATAAGTGACGGCCATTTTTTCGCGGCAAGAGGGTCCGGGCGGATGAGTTTATCCGCGCGGACCCTTTTTTTGTCACAACGCCGCAATGCAATCTACTCGATCGCAATCACGTGGACGGTGTCATTGATGCCGGGCCAGGCCTCGGTATCCAGCACAAATACCACGCGGTCTCCGGGTTGCAGCCATTCGGTTTGTTTGGCTTGTTGGTTTACCCAGTCGCGCAGCAAATGCCCCTGCAACGAATTCATGAAATACGGTGTGATTCCCCAGTAGAGACACATGCGATTGAGCACGTTTGGCTGATCGGTAACAGCCAGCGTGGGTATGAAGTCGCGCTGTTTAGATTTAACCAACGCAGCTCGGCCCAGCGACGTGGCGATCACCACCATTTTGGCGTTCACACGGCTGGCAATTTGCGCGGCGCCGAAAATGACAGCCTCGGACACGCCTTGTTGCCGAATCAGTTCGGGATCGACCAGCCGCGACGGCCGACCGATTAACGCCTGTTCGGTTTCGAATTTAATTTTGGTCATCGTGGCTACCGTGCGAATGGGAAACTCGCCGATAGCCGTTTCGCCCGACAACATGCAGGCGTCGGCGCCATCCAGTATGGCATTGGCCACATCGCTGACTTCGGCCCTCGTGGGCTGGCGGTGGTGGTGCATACTCTCGAGCATCTGCGTCGCCACGATGACCGGTTTGCCGCGGCCCTGGCACATCTTGATGATCCGTTTCTGAGCCAACGGCGTTTTCTCGATTTCAATTTCAACACCCAAGTCACCGCGGGCGACCATCACACCGTCGGCCGATTCAATAATTTCCTCCAATTGATCGAGCGCCTCGCGTTTCTCAATTTTGGCAATCACGGCGGCCTGGCTACCATGTTGGGCCAACCAGTGTTTGAGTTCAAGGATCTCGGCGGAGCGGCGGACAAAACTTAGACTTACGAAATCGATGCCATTTTCAGCGGCCCACCGGGCGTTAGCTTTGTCGACTTCCGACAGGGCCGTGACGCTGAGCTTCACCCCGGGCAAGTTGACGCCCTGACGAGATCGGATCAGCCCGCCGTCGACCACCCGACAAGCCACCCGATCGTTTAGTTTTTCTTCGGCCACCAGCCGAATCAGGCCATCGTTAATTATGATCTGATCGCCAGCCGAAATTTCGTCCAACAGCGGCTCGTAACTGCAAGTGATCTGTCGCGGTTCAGGGGAATCAACTCCCCGAACGAAATCAACCATCGATCCTTCGTCCAACTGCAGGGGATCGTTGTGTAGCTGCCCGAGGCGAATTTTGGGACCCGCCAAATCCACGAGCACGCCGGCTGGCAACGAAGTTTCACGAGTGGCTTGCCGGATGTCGTTAATCGCCTGCTGATGAAATTCGCGATTGCCATGCGCCATGTTGAGACGAAAAACGTCAACTCCTTCGATCAGCATCCGCTTGAGCAACTCGATTGAGGCGCATGCCGGTCCTACTGTAGCAATGGTCTTGGTACGTGTCTTTTGAACGAGGGGACGGTTAACTGCTGTCATGCTCCGCGCGCACGATGGGAAGGAAGGGTGCCTTAGTCGTGTGGGTAATTGTGGGTGTTTTCTGGATGATTTTGAAGATGACGACAATGTGGATCGGCGTTGTTACAGGGGAACTGGGCATGTTGTATTTCTGCATCATTTGAGAGAATCGGCTAAAACGACATGCCCATTTATGCAATCCAAGCTGCCTGAAGGTCTCATTTTCAACCGCCAAAGACGCATTCG
>JBFILF010000429.1:0-4889 GCA_041599835.1 Pirellulaceae bacterium | reverse complement strand
GCCGCTTCGACGAATTGTTTGAAGTAGCGGTGAAAACCAGCGCGCTGGAGACCGAAGGCGCTTATCGGTATTTCGAAGGGGACCGCCTCAAGCAGCTGCGCGAGCTGGACGAAGCCAACCAGGACAAGTTGGCCAGGTTGCAGGCCGGGGAAGCGATCGAAGAATCGTTTCACAGTCAGAGTGGTAAACCGGGAGGTCGGGCCGGCGCGGGATTCGCAGCCAACGAGCCGCGACCGTCCACCGCCGCCGCCATGCGCCAAGCGGAGACGCGAGCAAGTGGCCGTGATCGAGCGCGGCGCGCTCTCGGTCGCGAGGCACTTGATTTAGGAGACGAACAATCAAAAGCGGCGGCCGCCACGGAACGTTTGGGCCGAAAGGCGGATGAAAAATCAGCCGACGACGCCGACGTTCGGCGCGGTTTGGAACTGGAGGGAAAAAAGGTTTACAAAAATGTTGAAGAACTCGCGCTGTTACGACAGCAAGTCCAGCAATATTACCGCCGCATCCAACCGACCCAGGAATGGGTTGAAAATAATTACTACCATCTGCCCATCGAGCAACAGACGGCAGAGTTAGTCAAGGTCAACCGGTATTGGCGCGACTTGGCGATGCACGACGGTAGCGGACCATTCCTCTCGCCATATTTTGCCGAGGCTTCCAATAACTTCACGGAAATGATGTTGGCCCTGGGTGTAATGGACTTGCCGTTTGAAGCGCCAGAGCACGAGTTTGACTACACGGACAACAACATGAATCTCGTCCCGGCCAGCAACCTGATCGCCTTTTACCAGCAGGTGCGACCAGCCGTGTTCGACCGCCGCGGATCGACCGTGTTAGTCAGCGAGAATTTCTTCCGCAATGACGACCGGTATCGAGTGGAAGATGGCAAACGCTATGACAAGTTTGTCACCAAAGAATTTCTGTCGCATGTGTTGTACGGTGGCCAAGTTGTGATCACCAATCCAACCTCCACGCCGCAAGCGATCGATTTGTTGATTCAGATTCCCGCCGGTGCCATGCCGGCCGCGGGCAGCCAGGAAACCCGCACCATCCAGCAGGACCTGGCGGCCTTCAGCACGCAAACCTTGGAATATTTCTTTTACTTTCCGGCGGCCGGCGATTTCAGCCACTATCCGGCGCACGTTTCGATCGACAACCTGGTGGTCGCCACCGCCGATCCGATTCGGTTCAATGTGGTCGACGAACCGTCGGAAGTCGACACGGAATCGTGGGCCTACGTTTCGCAAAACGGGTCCGACGGCCAGGTGATCGAGTTTCTTCAGAATAACAATCTGCAAGAAATCGATCTCAGCCAGATTGCATTCCGGATGAAGGACCGGGATTTTTACCAGCGGGTCATTTCGTTGCTGGCCAGTCGATTCGCCTACGATGACACGTTGTGGTCGTATTCGGTGAAGCACAACGATCCGGCAAATATTGAGCATTTTCTCAAGCATGCCAATGCCTTCCTGGCGCAGTGCGGGTCCTATCTCAAGAGCCCTCTGATCACGATCGAGCCGGTGCCCCGTTTCTGGTACCAGCACCGGGAGTTTTGGCCGCTGGTCAACGCCCGCGCCCACCAGTTGGGTGCCAAACGGAAAATACTCAATGACCGCATCTGGGAACAATATCACGCATTGCTGGAAATATTGGCCCGGCGGCAGTCACTTGATGATGACGATCAACTGGCGGTCACCTACTACATGTTGCTGCAAGATCGCGTCGAGGAGGCATTGAAACATTTTGCCCAGGTGAATCCGCAGGAATTGCCGTCGCGATTGCAGTACGACTATTGCGCGGCCTACGTCGCCATGTACCAGGAACAACCGGAGCGCGCCGGCTCCATAGCCGAAACGTACCAGCAGTACCCCGTCAAACGTTGGCGCGATTTATTTGCGACCGTTCTAAAACATGTGGAGGAAATACGGACATCGAACGTCAGCACGACGTCGGCCACCGCTGTCGATGAAGACCGGTCACAAACGGAACGCCAAACGGATCTGGCCAACCAGACGCCGACATTCGATTTTGTGGTCGAAGCGCGGCAAGCCCGCATCGACTATCAAAATCTCCAACGGATCGTTGTCAACTATTACGAAATGGATGTCGAGTTGCTATTTAGCCGCAACCCGTTCGTACAACAACGAAGCGACGGGTTCGCCATGATTCGGCCCAACATCTCGCAAGAAATTGAATTGCCGGCGGACCAGACATCGCATGCCTTTGATCTGCCCGAGGAATTCAAAAACAGCAATGTGCTGGTGGAAATCATCGGCGGCGGCACGACCAAGTCCAAAGCCTACTATGCGAACTCGCTGGCCATCCAACTGGTCGAGCAATACGGCCAGTTGCGGGTGGCCGACCAAGAAACCGACAAACCGCTGTCCAAGGTTTACATCAAGGTCTACGCGCGCAAGGCCGACGGCAGCGCCCACTTTTACAAGGACGGTTACACTGACCTGCGGGGCCGGTTCGACTACGCTTCGCTCAGCAATCAGAACCTCGACGAGGTGGAACGGTTTGCGATCCTGATGCTAAGTGATGAGCATGGTGCCGTGGTCCGCGAAGCCAGCGTTCCCAAGGAGTAACGGAAAAAGTCGCTGGATATACTGTTTCGTAATCTAACTGACAGATTCTGCCGCAGGCGGGTGCCACCGCTTGCGGCTTTTTTGTGGCGAATTACCGGACATCCGCCAAACGGATTGCTACAATAGCATTCTCCTCGTCTTGCGATACAAATCTCATTCGCCAATCCTCTTTAAATAGAGGCGCCCCAGTTCATGGTTGATTTCTCACGGGACGAACGACGGTCGACGGCTTCGTTTGCCATTTCTTTCATCGTGCATTTTGCGCTGATCCTGTGTTTTGCCTTGGTCTTTTTCCAAATCAGTGGCAACGAAACCATTTCGCTCAACGTGTTGCCGCCAGATGAAACCGATGCCGAGTTGTCGTTCCAGACACCCGCGGTGCAATACGAAACCTCAGCCGCCGATACGACGGTGCTGGAGACGGTGCCCCGGGAAACGGCCGAACTGAAAATCAACGATCTGGATGAATTGCTCCGCGAAGCTGATTTTGAGGAAGAGTCGTTTATGCTGGCAGGCCGACTGTTGACGGGCGACGGTGAGTCGGCGCTGGAAGTCGAGCCGAGCAGCGGTTTTTTTGGCATCGAGCCGGTGGGCGATCGCATTGTCTATGTCATCGATATGTCCGTCAGTATGCGATACCGCAGTTATCACGGGCGTCGTTACGACCAGGCGGTGGCGGAAGTTCTCAAGTCGATCGACCAACTGAAACCCGAACAAAAGTTTTATGTCTATTTGTTCTGTTTTCAAAAATTCGAAATGAATATTGGTCAGTACCGCGGCCAGTTTTGTGCCCCAACGGCCACCAACAAAAATAGGCTTCGCCGTTGGCTGCACTCGGTTGACTTGGGCTCGGGAACGGATCCCCGCGAGTCGCTGGTCTCGGCACTGCGGCGAGAGCCAACTTGCGTCTTTCTGTTGTCCGACGGCGAATTTAACGGCAGGCAGTTCAACAATGGGCAATTTGGAACCCGTCATTCCGCGGTGGAACTGGCCAAAGAAAACAACAAAACCGGCTGCCCCATTCACACCATTGGGTTGGAAGATCTGGCCAATCAACGGGACTTGACTCTGATCGCCGAGCAGTCGGGTGGCAAGTACAAATTCATAACGCAACGCGACGGACCGGCCGACAATTGATGCCGGCCGTTAGGCCAGCCGAAGTCGCGCAGGCGCCAGGGCGCACTCGTCTTCCCTGCCTGACGGCGTGTCCCCGACTTTGGCAACACGTCCCGGCTACGGTTTGGCAAACCGCATGAAATAGTTTTCGTCGAATCCAGAGATCGCCAACTCTTCGATGAATTTGAAGCCTGCTTGTTCGATTTCACTGCGGAACACCTCCTGGCCGGCGCGCACGTGCCCCAGGATGAACTCGCGGGATTTTCCCGGGATCCGCTTGAAATCAATCACGATCAGCCGGCCACCCGGCTTGAGCGCCCGATAGATGGAACGCAGGGACGACTGCGGGTATTCAAAGTGGTGATAGGTGTCGCAGACGAACGCCAGATCGATGCTGTTGGCGGGCAGGTTAATCGAGTTTTCGGCGCACAACACTGGCGTGACGTTTTCCAAGCTCAGTTGATGCACTTGCTGGCGGACATGCTGCAACAGCCGCGGCGAAATATCCACGGCAAACACGCAGCCCTCGTTGCCAACCGTCGGCGAAAACAACCGCGTGAACAAACCGGTGCCGGCACCGATGTCGGCCACGTGCCAGCCGGATTGAATGCGACAGGCGCGGATCACTTCGTGACGTGAAGCAAAGATTTCGCGGCTTTCGACTTCAAACCGTTTGATGAAATTATCAACGTCCAGATTGGGATCAAGATAGCTGTCATTGATCCCCGGCCGGACACTGGTTTCTTTGTCCGGGTCCGCCTGTTTGCGGCGAATGTAGTCGATGGCTTTTTTTTCGTATTCTTCGTTGCGGAGTCCAACCTGATGCGCTTCGTCGAGTGCCGTTTCGATGGCGACGCCTTCATCCAGGACTCGGTAAGGCAACCACACGGCACCGACCCGGTTGGCCGAACCGCAATGAAACAACGTGGCGGTTTTCCGGTCGGCCAGCAATTTTCGAACGTTGTCGAATATCTCGTCGTTCAAACTGTCCGGGCTGCGAAACGGGACGTTGATGAACTTGAGATCGGCTTGCTCGACCGCGGCTGGTTCATCCCAGGAAATTTCGCCTTCGGTGCGCAGCGAAATGATCCGCTCGATTCCGGCCGCTTTGATTTTGTCGAGATCGTCAACGATAAGCGTCTTCGACCGCTTCTTGCCGTCATCCAGACCGAGCGCCGAGAGCAG
>JBFILF010000428.1:0-4894 GCA_041599835.1 Pirellulaceae bacterium | reverse complement strand
GAGCGAGTTCCGCGGCAATGGCTGGCCGGTTCCAATTTCTTTTTGCGGACCGCCGATTTTAACGGCCCCGATGAAACAAATGCCGAAAGTGCGGTGCACCTGGCAGTGGCGTATGACGCCGACGGTTTGATACGCGGCTATCGAAATGGAAAACCCTATGGCAAGCCTTACAGCAAATCGCAACTTGTCCGATATACGGCCGGGCAAAGTCAACGTGTAATCGGACTTCGCCACGGCACCGCGGTGACCCCCAAACGGATGTTGAAGGCTGAAGTGTTGGAAGCCCGACTCTACGATCGTTCACTATCCGCAGAAGACATTGCGGCGTCGGCGGCCGGCGTGTCGTTCGTCAGCCAATCTGACGTGCTCGCGTCAATGCCCGAACCGTTGCAACACCGCGCGCAACAGCTGATGTCCGAACTCGATTCATTGAAACAGCGACTATCGTCGCTAGATTCCGGGCAGAACAATTACGATGAATGGGCGCGGGTGGCCCATGTCATTTTCAACTTAAAGGAATTCATTTACATCCGTTGATTCGAAGCACCAACTGATCTTGGTCACCAGCCAAATGGAAACGACTCTCATTTCTCGTCGACGAATGCTTAGCCAGACATCAAACGGTTTCGGCATGCTGGCTTTGTCCGGACTGTTGGGAAACCGCCTGGCTGCGGCCGGCGCCCCTGAAAACCAGGCGGCCGGACCACATCACAAGCCGCGGGCAAAACACGTGATCTTTTGTTACATGTCCGGCGGCGTATCCCAAGTCGATTCATTTGATCCGAAACCCAAGCTGCACGAACTGGCCGGCCAGCCCATGCCGGTCAAGATTGAACGGACGCAGTTCAATCTCAATGGAAACGTGTTTCCGTCGCCATTTCCGTTTAAGCGGTACGGGCAAAGCGGGATTCCAATCAGTTCAATGTTTCCGGCGATTGCCAGTGTTGCCGACGAACTGGCCGTGATCCGCTCGATGACCACCACCGTCAACGAGCACGCGCAGGGAAACTACGTCATGCACACCGGATTTCCGTTCATGGGTCATCCCAGCGCGGGTGCCTGGACCACGTACGGGCTGGGCAGCGAAAACGAGAATCTGCCTGGTTTCGTGGTGCTGCAAAGTGGCACGGCGGTTCCACCGCATGGCGGCGTGGGGCTGTTCAGCAACGGTTTTCTGCCGGCCCAACACCAGGGCTCGATCATCAAGGCGGATCGGGTTCCGGCTGTCCGCAACATCAACGCTGGTTTGAGGAACAAAGACCAGTTACGACATCTCGAATTGATTCATGGTCTCGATGCAACATTTGCCCGGCAAACATCGGACCCGCAAATCGAGGCGGCCATACGCAACTATGAGACGGCTTACCGTATGCAGGCGTCGGTTCCGGACGTCTGCGATGTCTCCGGTGAAACCGAAGCCACAAAAAATCTGTATGGTTTCGATTCCGAGGATCCGGCCAAAGCAGCGTACGCGAGGCAATGCCTGTTGGCTCGTCGGCTGGTGGAGCAGGGCGTTCGATTTATCGAATTGAGCTGCCTGACCAAGGGCATCGGTGCCGGCGGGGCGCCCAACCCCTGGGACCAACACGGTGACTTGGAAAAAGGACATGCGGCAATGGCCCACCAAGTCGATCAGCCCATCGCGGCTTTGTTGAAGGATCTGCGCTCCCGCGGTTTGCTGGATGAGACGTTGGTGATCTGGGCCGGAGAATTTGGACGAACACCCTTTTCGCAGGGCAGTAACGGGCGCGACCACAACCCGTTCGGATTCAGCATCTGGCTGGCCGGCGGCGGCGTGCGCGGCGGCACGATGTACGGCGAGACCGACGAGTTGGGCTACCGCGCCGTTGAAAAGCCCTGCACGATTTACGACTTATGGGCGACGGTTCTGCATCAATTGGGTTTGAATCACCAGAAACTGACTTATCGATACGCGGGCCGCGACGTGCGCCTGACGGACGTGCATGGCCACGTGCTGCCGGATATTCTGCTTTGACTATTCAGCGGAAACGATCGTGCATTTCGCCGAGACCAGTTCTGAGGGCGGCCCTTCGTACGACGTCACCGCGACTGTCAGCTGTTCCGGCTGTGCGGCAGTCTCGGTCATCAACCACGGTCGATTTTTCTTCACGATAATAAAAAACCCCAATGGATCGCCGACCGCCCGGAACACATCGCCGGTGCACATCCCCTCGGGTGCTGTTTCATCCGCAAAACAGGTGATACCGAGCAACGCACCCAATTCCTGTTGCGTCCGGTCAACGTCGTCGACTACCAATCCGATTTCGCTGGCATACAAAATATCCGCTTCGCTAAACGCTCGCGACCGGGAGTTGTCGAGTCGGTGGTGGGCAATGAATTCCACGAGATTTTGTTGCGGATCGAAAAAGTAAATCGAGTGGGCGTTCCACCAGTCGAAATGGACAATTTGCTGGCGGGTATCGGGATGCGTCAACAGCTCTGCCCGACCGCGCATCCAGCGAACCGCCTCGTGTATTTTGTTTTCCGGGATATTAAACGCAAAATGATAAGCTTCGGCAGACTGCGATTCCGGTGTTTCGACGAATTCGATTTCGGTTAAGCCGGCCCGCACCATAATCTTGTTATCCGATTCGCTCGTAACAGTCAGTTTCAACGTTTGCTCGTAAAACTCTTTCAGATCAGCCAGCCGATTGGCCTGTAACCCAATCCGGTCAAAACGATGTTGGTGGGCCACTTTATTGTTCCTGCGCTCTGTTTAATTGTTGGCAAGCCGCATTACGCTGAAAAACAATGCGAGTAGAATAGATGTGGTCTAGCCACTGAATCGGAGAATTTGATGCGAAATCTACCGCTGACGTTTTTGGGACTGCTGGTTTTTTGCTTGGGCTGCAACACGGCGACCGAAACTGAACGCGCGGACCGCGATGAGTCCAAGCCAGCTATCGATTCTCGCATTTCGTCGACCGATGAACCACGGCCCGACGACGAAGCAGCTGCTCGCCGCAGATTTCAGGCCCTAAATGAAAAACTCGATGCAGATATTGAGCAGTTGAAAACGGTGGTGGCCAATGCGGCAACGGACCAACAGAAACACCAGTTGTTTGAATCACAAAATCCTGTTCCGGCTTTTGTGGACGACCTGATGCGTTTGGCCCGGGATTATCCACGCACGGAAACGGGGCTCACCGCGGCGATGGCGGCGGTAGAACGGAGCAAGGGACTGCAGAATGTCAGGGCGATGGATTTGCTGCTGAATCGGTACATTGACCGTTTGAATTTGGACGAAGTCGCCGCTTCGTTGTTAGAAAAGTTTCCCAGCCAGCACATTGAAAGTTGGCTGCAAAAAATCGTTGAGCATGCGCCGGATGAGGCCAGTCGCGCCAAAGCCTTATTCAATCTGTTCACGTTTTTTGACCAGATAGCGTTTTATCGCAGCGCGCTGGCAAACAACCCGCACGTTGCCAAAACGTTTCCAGCTGAACAATTGCAATACATAAATGCCCAGCGCACCGAAGCTGACGTGGCGGAATTGGAATCCCTGTTGCAAACGCTAATAGACGAATATGGTGACTTGAACTACCAGGGCGATCAGACATATGGAACGGTTGCGCAGCGGGAATTGTATGAGCTGCAACATTTAAGCGTTGGCGATATTGCGCCGGAAATCGCCGGCAAGGATTTGGATGGTGCCGAATTCAAACTGAGCGATTACCGTGGCAAAGTAGTGATGCTGGACTTTTGGGGACATTGGTGCCCACCCTGCCGAGCCATGTACCCGCACGAGCAGTTGATTGTGGACAAGACGGCAGGACTACCTTTTGTATTGATCGGGGTGAACTCCGACAATCGGCTGGAAGTCGCGCAACGGGCCGTTCGCGACGACAAATTGCCATGGCGCAATTTTTGGGATGGCCCCCGCGGCACCAATGGGCCGATTTCTCAACAGTGGAATATCACCGCCTGGCCGACGGTCTATCTGATCGACGGCAACGGCGTCATCCGTTTCAAGGATATTTTGGATACCGATCTCGATCGCGCCATCGAACAGCTAATGGCCGAAGCGGGTCACCCAATTGATTTGTCTCGGGCAGGCGGCGCTGAATAATCGCCTGGCAAAATCAATCTGAATTCGGCCAACTCATCGGGATGATTTTTTGACGGCTAACTCGGATTGCATTCCCTGGTCGCCCTGCTGACGCATCCAAGTTTGCAGCTGCGTTCGCAGCCGGTCGACAGTTTCCACATATGCCGGATCGCTCGCCAGGTTGTTCAGTTCCAGTGGATCCGCTTGCAAGTCGTACAATTCTTCAACCGGCCGCTTCAAATAGCGGGCGACGAGTCCGGCTGCCGCGTTATCCGTCTTGGCCTTTTCGAGCCACGACTGCCAATATTGTTCCTTGTCGTTTTTAGTAAGTGCACAACTAAACGTCACGTTGTTATTGAGATTCCAAATGAATTTGTGTTTCCCAATTCGAATCGACCGGATTGGGTAGCCTGACGGCGGTGCCCCAATCGCGCCGGCTTGAGTATGAACGCCGTAAATTTCGTTTCGATGCGCCTTGGAGCGACCTTGCAAGACAGCCAGGAAACTTCGACCGTCGAGGTCTTGATCGAGAGAACCGCCCGCAGCATCAATCAACGTTGGCACGACATCGACGTAATGGACCCAAGCGTCGCTCGTAGTTGCCGGACTAATGACGCCGGGCCACCGCACGATCAAGGCGACGCGCAATCCATTTTCGTAACACGTCCATTTCCCCCCCGGAAACTGGTAACCCTGTTCAGACGTGACAATCACAAGCGTGTTTTCGCGGTTGCCGGTATCGTCGACGATCTTCAAGCATTCGCCAACTTGGCGATCGAGATCGGCGACTTCGGCATAATATCGCGCCAATGCCGAGCGTGTTTGCGG
>JBFILF010000427.1:0-4907 GCA_041599835.1 Pirellulaceae bacterium | reverse complement strand
TCCCTCGGGGAGAGGGTGCCCGCAGGGCGGGTGAGGGCCGGTCGACTTTTCTCTGGCGCCTCTTACCACGCGCCTGCCTATCACTCTTCCACCGTCACGCCTTTCCAGAACGCGACGTGCCCCTTGATGTTCGCGGCGTCAGGTTTGGGATCGGCGTAGTACCAGGCAGCATCCTTGTTGGTATTGCCGTCGACCACAACGTCGTAGTAGTTGGCGGTGCCCTTCCAACCGCACACCGTCGTCGCATCACTGGATTGAAAATATTGTTCGTTTAATGATTCGGCCGGAAAGTAATGATTGCCGTCCACCACTTCGGTAGTTTCACTCTCGGCAAGCACGGCGTCGTTCCAAATTGCCCGCGGCATCGGCAGTTCTCCTTGATGGGACAAAGGAGGTTCAGTCCCCGTTTCTTTGCGGTGACTCCGCAGATGGGGAACAAACCCTGGCAGTGTTGTTTCAAGTTCTTAGTGTCTAGTTTAACGGTTCCAGACGCAATCCGCGCGGGACTAGCCACCGCTCGGCCACGTCAAATAGCAATTGGCAGGCCAATGCCATCAAGGCCGCCGGTACAGCACCTAGCAGGATTTCAAACGTGTCGAACCGTCGCAAACCGGTCAGCACCGGAGCGCCGTACCCGCCTGCGCCGACCAGCGCGCCCAGCGTGGCAAACCCGATATTCAGCACGGCCGCCGTCTTGATGCCCGCCAGGATGCTCCGCATCGCCAGCGGCAACTCGATCTGTTTCATCCGCTCAATGCGCGGCAAACCGAGCGCATCCGCCGAATCGAGCAAGCCACGGTCAATGGATACCAACCCGGTAAACGTGTTGCGAATGATTGGCAGCAAGCTGTACAGGAACAGCGCCACATAGGCGGTCGCCACGCCCGACCCCTGAGTTCCGGCTCGCTCCACGAGATAGGCGACCAATGGGAACAATAGGGCCAACAACGCCAACGCCGGAATCGTCAGCGCGATCCCCGCCAGCCCCATGATGAACTGGCCCAGCCAGCGCCGTTTGTACGACACAATGCCTAGCGCAATCCCAACGATGATCGCCGGGATCAACGACTTGCGAACCAGGTCGACGTGCTCCAGTGTGTACAGCCACACCCGCTGCATGGGGCGTTGCGTCCGCACGACTTGCTCGATGCCAAGCGCATCGCGAAGCCACTCGGCCGCCACCAACGGCTCGGCCACCTTGTCAAAATCGGCCCGCGAGTTCATGTACATCATGTCCTTTTCCGCGATCGCGCCTTGCAGACGCTCAATCGCCGACCACGCCTGCGGATATCGTTGGGGCGTGTCCTCGCGGAACAGCAATACTGCCTGGTAATCGGAAAAGTACTGCAGATCGTCTTCCAGCATCTTGATGTCCAGCACTTCGATCTTGGCGTCGGTCGTGTACACATCCATCACATCGATGTCGTTATTCTTTAGCGCCCGATAGGCGATGTCGTGATCCATGCCGCGAACATCCTGTTGCCGCAATCCGTACCGCGATCGCAAACCGGGCCAGCCGTCTTCGCGGGAAATGAACTCGCTGGTTAGGCCAAACCGCAAATCCGCGTGACGCGTCAGATCCGAAACCCGCTCGATGCCCAACGCCTCCGCCCTGTCGCGCAACATGCCCAGCGCGTAACCGTTGTTGAACCCCAGCGGCTCGCTCATTCGTATTCCCTGTCCTCCCAACAGTTCGCGAACCTCCTGCAGCGTTTCCGGTTTCTCGCGCGCCAACAGTTCCAGTTGAATCGTCCCGGTATAGTCCGGGTAAACATCGATGTCGCCGACCAGCAGGTACTGGAACAGCTGACTGGTGCCGCCGATTTCGTCGACATGTATGGCGGGCGTGCCGGTACTGGTCGCCAATTGGGTCATGATTTCGCCGAGAATCACCGACTCGGTAAATTTTTTTGAACCGACGCGGATTCCCTCCTGCCGGCAGTTGATCGGAACGAAGGCAACCACCAGCAACGCAAGGATAATCAACGCCGCGCGAAGGTTACTCATGACTGGCCTCCGTCCCGGCATCGTTTGCATGAATGGCCGCATGCTGTTGAGCGCGAATGAATCGCTCGACAAACGGCGTCGCCGGTCGCGACACCAGGTCGCCGGCCGTTCCACGCTGTATGATGTTCCCTTCGTTCATGAGCGCGATTTCGTCTGCGAAAAAAACTGCCTCGTGCAAATCGTGAGTCACCATCACCACGGTTTTTTTCAGCTTGGCGAAGATTTGTTTCAGGTCATTTTGCAAATCGGCGCGGATCAGAGGGTCGAGCGCCCCCAGCGGCTCATCTAGAAAAAGGTAGTCTGGATCCAGAAACAGCGCGCGCATCAAGCTGACGCGCTGCCGTTGGCCGCCGGACAACTCGGCTGGAAAGCGTGTCAGCCCATCGGCCGGAAACTGGGTCAGTTGCACCAGCTTTTCGACGCGTTGCTCAATTCGATCGGCGGTCCAGTCCAGGTGCCGGGCCATCAGCGTCATGTTGCCCATGGCGGTTAAATGTGGGAACAAACCACCTTCCTGGATCACGTACCCAAACCGTCGCCGCAATTCCCAGACCGAATTTGCATCCAGAATTTTCTGGCCGACGCGAACAATTCCGGTGTCGGGCCGCAGCAGACCGACCATGATTTTCAGCAGCGTCGTCTTGCCGCATCCGCTGGGGCCGATCAACACGCTGGTCCGCCCCGCCGGCAGTTCCCAATTCGTCCGGCCCAGAACAGGTCTGCCGCCAAGATGTTTGCTTACGTCGTCAACGATCATGCCGCCAACATAATCGCCGGGCCGCCAACTTTTAACCCGGCCTATAGCATGAATCTAACGGTCACGCCAATGGCATAGCACCCTAACCGTTGGCGCACGTCTCGCGGAGCGTGACGGCCACAATGTGGCGATCATGCTCCGCATGATCCGCCGGACCCTCGTTGCCTCGCCGCCCGCGATTTAGTCCACAACCAGGTGCAGTACACCAAACAGCTGGTCGTCGTCGGTCCAGAAACGGTTTAAGCGAAAACCGGCATCCGCCGCAAACAGGGCGAATCCGTCGATCGTGTACTTGTGAGAATACTCGGTATGCAAATGCTCGCCGGCTTCAAAGTGAAACTGCTCGCCGCCGATCGTAACCGTCTGATCACGCAAGCTGACGAGCGAGCTTTCGATCCGGTATTTATCGAGGTTGTAAACGGAATGATGACGAAATGCTTCCAAGTCAAAGTCCGCGCCGAGCTCCGAGTTCATGCGAACCAGCATGTTTTTGTTGAATTCGGCGGTAACACCGGCCGCGTCGTTATAGGCCCGCTCGATCACGGCGGGGTCCTTGTGCAAGTCGATGCCAACCAGCAGGCCGCCGCCCGGCTGAACCATTTCGGCGATTTGGTGCAACATCTCAAGTGCCGCTTCGTGTTCAAAGTTACCGATGGTCGAACCGGGGAAATAGACGGCGTCATGCGAATCGGCAACGTTGGATTCGGGCAGCTGGAACGGCACCGTGAAGTCGCCGATTACAGGAATGATATCGATGTGCGGGTAGCGCCGGGCCAGATCGCGGGACACCTCCAGCACATGTTCCTCGGAAACGTCGACCGGGATGTAGGCCACGGGGTTCTCGAGGTGATCGAGCAACAGCGTCGTCTTAATACTGCTGCCGCTGCCGTATTCGATCAGTCGCACACGCGCATCCAGTTCGGCGGCCATCTCCGGCGCAAAACGTTGCATGATCTGCAACTCGGTCCGCGTCAAGTAGTACTCGTCCAGCTCACAGATCTGGTTAAACAGTTGGGAGCCGCGCTCATCGTAGAAATACTTGCTGGAGATTCGTTTGACGGGACTCCCCAGTCCCGTGGCTACATCCATGAGAAATTGGTCATCCGTCGAAACAACATCCGCTGTGGATTTTGACTCAAGCATTTAACTCGGTGGGGTCAAGCGCGTTTGCGTGCACTTGCATCTTATGGCAACAACTCACCCCAGTTAACCGTTTTCGCGCTTAATCGACTAATTTTTTTTTGGATTTACCAAATAATCACAAATCGTTCTCATTGCCTGCCATGGCGATCACGTACGCAATCGCAAATGCGCGGCAATGCGAGATGCTGATCTTGACGTCAGTGATACCCAGATCAGCAGCAATTTGTCGCGCCGCTCCCCAAAGTTCAAGCCGCGGTTGACCGGCGTTGTCGTGTTTGACTTCGATGTCGGTCCAGCGAATTCCTTTAGCCCAGCCGGTCCCGAGCGCCTTTAACATCGCTTCCTTGGCGGCCCACCGACCAGCGTAATGCTGATTGGCAGCCTTGCGCGCAGAGCAATAAAGAATCTCGTCTTTGGTGTAGACCCGCGTCAAAAACATCTCCTCGTGCTTTTGAATCATTTCGGCAATCCGGGCCACTTCAATGATATCGGTACCAATACCGACGACGTTCATACGTTGGGCCTCGCTTCTCGCCTACAACCGTTTCCGCCGTGCTCCGGATTTCATTTTAGCCCGCACGCTTGCTGAGCGCGGAGCAACACGGTGGCCGCCTGTTTTCGGGCTGTTGCCGCTCCATCGCCAAGAATTTCGCGAACGCGCTCGGGATGCGCTTCCAGTTCGCGTCGCTTTTCGTGCGCCGGTTCGAAATATTTCCGTGCCGCGTCCGCCAGGGCCTTTTTGACTTCGCCATAACCAAACCCGCCACGTCGGTACGTTTCCGCCATTTCATTCCTCTGCTGGTCATCGACAAACAGCGAGTAAAGTTGATAAAGATGATCGATCTCCGGTTCTTTCGGTTGGTCCATCGGCCGGGAATCGGTCGCGATGCGCATCACCTGTTTTTTCATAACCTTGGGGTCTTCAAAGATCTCGATGGCGTTGCCATAGCTCTTGGACATCTTTTCACCGTCGGTCCCGGGAACTTTCGCCGTCGTTTCC
>JBFILF010000426.1:0-4922 GCA_041599835.1 Pirellulaceae bacterium | reverse complement strand
TTGACGTTGCCGATAGGGACGTTGCCGATAGGGACGTTGCCGATAGGGACGTTGCCGATAGGGACGTTGCCGCGATGCAACAACGGCTGATTTTTTATACTTGCCGCTGTTGCGATTTCTAATAAACTTGGGCTGCGCGTAAACCGTGAAGTTGGTGCTGGCGGGCAGCTGAATCCGTCAGTCCGCCGAGCAGATTTAAGATACGCGTTGGCCAATCGCGTGACAGTGTATCCAAATCGAAGCCCAAAGGCAAATGAAACGCTACAGAATTCACTTAATTGCGTCCAATTTGCCCTTAAGTCCCCAATTGCCGTTAAATTAAACCGTTTCTACAATCTTGAACGCTAGGGAAAACTTGGCCGAATACGGCCTGACAGGCGGGTGTAGCTCAGTGGCTAGAGCGTCACGTTGCCAACGTGAATGTCGTGGGTTCGAATCCCATCACCCGCTCTCAAGGACTGCACGGTTTAACATGACCCGGATTAAAGTGCGCCATCGTGGCGAAGTTTGCGAGGCGCTTGATCTGGCGTCGCCCCGCGTGTTGTTGGCCAGACTACAGGGCTTTGGCCAGTCGAACCGCCCGGCCGGTTTAGCTTTTTCGATCGATCCGCCGCCTGAGGTGGTTGTCGCCGCGAGGTTAAGGACTTTTGAACCATCGCCTCAAGCTTGCGCCGCAGGCAATTGAACCGTGGTTCGCAATTGGAACTTGGGACCGCTTAATAAGGAAAGAAAACAGCTCGTGAACACCGAATTAGAAAACGAAACGAGTGGTGACGAGGCCGAAACGCCTAAACTCAATTTGAAAGTGAAAGTCGACGAGACGAGCGCGTGCGAACGGCACGTGACCGTTTCCATTCCGCGCGACGATATCGAACGATATTTTCAAGAGAAATTTGACGAGTTGGCCCCCAAAGCCGAGGTGCCAGGATTTCGCATCGGCAAGGCCCCGCGGCAACTGGTGGAGAACCGGTTCCGCAAACAAATCTCCGACCAGGTCAAAGGCTCACTGCTGATGGACAGCCTGGCCCAAATCAATGATGACGAGGATTTCTCGGCGATCAGCGAACCCGATTTTGATTTCGAATCGATCGCCATTCCCGATGACGGTCCCATGACCTTTGAATTCGACATCGAAGTCCGTCCGGAATTTGAGACACCGCAATGGAAGGGTCTCCAGCTGGAGCGGGTGGAAGAAGAGATTGCGGACGAGGATGTGGATGCGGAACTCTCACAGTTGGGAGGCCGTCTGGCGGACTTGGTGCCGGTCGACGAACCGGCAAAGGCCGGTGATTGTCTGGTCGTCAATATCACTAGCCGCCTGGACGGTAAGATGATCAATGAAGCTGCCGAGCAATTAATCGAAGTGCGGTCGCAGCTCAGCTTTGGCGACGCGATATTAAAGGACTTTGGCAAATTGGTTGAGGGGGCCCGGGCGGGCGAAACCAAGTCCGCCACGGTCAAGATCAGCGAATTCGCCGCCAATGAATCGCTGCAGGGAAAAGACGTGGAAATCGAATTCGCGATCCTGGATGTGAAGCGAATTGACAAGGAAGACGCGGCCTTGATCGCTGAAAAACTGGGAATCGAATCGGCCGAGCAATTGAGGACGCTGGTGCGGGAAAATCTGAACAGCCAGATGCAGTATCGGCAGCGGCAAGCAATCCGGCAGCAAATCGCGAAATTGTTGACGGAATCTGCCAAATGGGAACTTCCCAAGGACTTGCTCAAGCGTCAGTCGCGACGAGAGTTGGATCGTGCCATCATTGAGATGCGATCCAGCGGGTTTTCCGAACAGGAGATCCAGGCCCAGGAAAACGCCCTGCGACACAACGTATTGAGCCGCACCGAAACGATGCTGAAGGAGCACTTTATTCTGGAGCGGATTGCCGAAGTCGAGTCGATTGAAGATGAAGACCACGATTATGAACTGGAGATTGCACGAATTGCCGCGCAGCGAAACGACTCGCCGCGCCGCGTGCGGGCTCGGCTCGAGCGGACCGGCCAAATGGACTCGCTCCGCAATATGATCATCGAACAAAAAGTCATCAACCTGATCGAAGAGCACGCCGAATTCAAATCGGTAAAGCGTAAAAGCAAACAGAAAACCGGGGACGACACGACGGCCATCGATTTCTTTGCTTCCGGGCAAGACGACGAAGAAATCCCAGAAGCCAAATACGACGAAGCCGTGGCCGAAAAGCTTCCCCTGCCCGTCGAACGCGAGTGATGCCGCACCCGGCCTGGACTGTGGCCGGCGTGACCGGTGCGTAAGCGGCACTGCGGACGGATGTCCCGCTTGGTCAGGGGTCTCGCGCTGTCAAACGGATCGTTTGCTGATACCGCCGACAGCTGCCTGCTCGGCGGCGCATGCCGTCTTGTGACTGTGATAAAAAAGCGGTAATTTCTGGTTAGTGTCGCTGATCGCCGGCGCGGATCGCCGCTGCACAGGCGCTGAACATACTCGCGGATCTAGGACAAGTGAGAGCTATGACGGCAAAAGACCAATCCGGGTTGCCAAAATTCTTGCCGCCCTCCGGCTCCAGTTACGGCACATTGCCGCGCCACGCGCCGCCGGAGCCCTATTTGCCTCAAACCATCGACAATTCGTATTCCTATCAGCAATATCAGCGGCAACGTCAAATGACGCTGGGCGATTTGCTGCTGGAAAATCGAATCGTGTTTTTGCAGGGCGAAATCTACACCGGCAACGCCAACGAAGTGGTGATGAAACTGCTGTACTTGCAGAGCGAAAACCGGAAAAAGGACATCCATTTTTATTTGAATTCACCCGGTGGTGACGTGATCGCCACCTTGGCGATTTACGACGTGATGCAGATATTGAGCTGTCCGGTGGCCACCTATTGTGTGGGCCAGGCGGCCAGCGGCGCCGCCGTGCTGTTGGCAGGTGGAAGCAAAGGCAAACGCTATGCGCTGGCGCACTCCCGGGTAATGATCCATCAGCCGTATGGCGGCGTCAGCGGACAGGTCAGCGACATCGAAATCCAGGCAGACGAAATCTTACGAAATCGGCAAACGATGAACGAAATTTTGGCGCGTCACACGAACAAAGATATCAATGAAATTGCCAAAGACACCGACCGCGATTTCTTTATGAGCGCCGAGCAAGCGAAAGCTTATGGCCTGGTTGACGAGATTACGGTCAAGCCCGAGTCGGATATAGACGACGAAAATGACGACTAACACCGTTGCCTGATCGCGGCAATCCGAATCCATTATTGGGAGTCCCCGCAAAATGCCCTATGTGCCGTATGTTGTCGACAATACGGGTCGCGAAGAACGCGTTTACGATATTTACAGTCGGTTGCTGAAGGACCGCATTGTCTTTCTCGGATCGCAAGTCAACGCGGAATTGGCGAATTCCGTCGTGGCCCAAATGCTATTCCTGCAATCCGAAGATCCCAAGGCTGACATTCACCTCTACATCAACTCACCAGGCGGCAGCGTTACCGCCGGTTTGGGCATCTATGACACGATGCAGTTCATCACCTGTGACGTGGCCACCTATTGCGTGGGACAGGCCGCTTCGATGGGCGCGCTGTTGCTGACCGCCGGGGCAGCCGGTAAACGGCATGCCTTGCCACATGCCAGCATCATGATTCATCAACCCCTTGCTGGCATGGAAGGGACTGCCGAAGAAATCATGATCCACGCCAAAGAATTGAAACGCGTCAAACGCCGCCTCAACGAAATTCTCATCCGTCACACCGGCGGCGAATCACTCGAGAAAATCGAGGCCGACACCGACCGGGACAAATTCATGAGCGCCGAGGAAGCGCTCGAATACAATTTGATTGATAAGGTGGTTCAGCACATGAGTGAAGCGGCGTCGTGACATCGCGGCAATTTTCGCTCGCAACACCCTCATCTTCCAGGCGTCTTCTGCCACATAGACAATTCCGCTGCAACCAGGACGTCGGCCATCGAATGCTAGCTGATGAAACATGGCCGGCCTCCGAATTGGTGTTGCCGCAACAGGGCATTTTCGCGTAAACGACCCGCCTGCCACCTTTGCGCGAAATCGATGGCCAATCCATGTTGCGATCAATTCTAATAGTTGCGGCGCTGACCTGTTTGTTGGGAACAGGATGTAACAGCGATCCGACCTGCGAGCGGACGATTGGCATGTTGCGGGCAGAAAAGCTGGAATTGGAAGACGAATACTTTTTGTTGAAGTCGCGATATGATACAGCCGTGGCCCAACTGGCTCACCGGGGCGTACCGGCGCCGGCCGCGACCGGACCCGCGATAATTCCCGCTCAGCCGCCGATTCAAAATGACAGCGGCTTTGAATCGCTGGACGATGAAATAATCATCGAAGCGCCGGAAGTACGCAGCTCGCCCGGCCATGGATATCTCCCCTCCTCCGACGTGGTTGACGATCCGGAATTGGCCCAATACATCGAGTCAGTCGAGGTCGACCAGTTGGCCAGCGCAAATTCCAGCAACGGCTTGAAATTGCTGATCCGACCGTTGGACGGTCAAGGCGCCGTGATTCCCATGGCCGGGGATCTGGTCGTGCGAGTCCTCGAACAATCCAAGAACCGCCGCCAACAACTGGTCAAAACGTGGACCTTTCGACGCAATCGCGTTGCCAGCTGGATCCAGGATCAACCCAATCAGTTGCCCGGCATTCATTTAAACTTGCCGTGGAACGAACAGGCGCGGCGCGGCGGCAAACTGTTGTTGGATTTGAAATTTCGCACTGCGGACAATCGACTCATTTCACGACAATCCGAAATCGTGACCGAGGGACCGGCGGAAGCGGAGGAATTTCACAGCGTGGTGGTCGAGTTGGGGGATGAAACGGCTACGGTTTCACGGGAGGTGGAAAACGCCAGTGCCGGCCGCCCGCGACCTCGATGGCAACCAACCCGCTGACGTAGTCGCTCGAACGGACCCGG
>JBFILF010000425.1:0-4923 GCA_041599835.1 Pirellulaceae bacterium | reverse complement strand
CGGGGAGGTGGGATTGAAAAGGTAAAACAAGTCGATTGGACAAAACCCATTGAGCAAGGCCCGCGCGCCACGGGGTTCGATTATTTTTTCGGCACCGCCTGTTGCCCCACCACCGACTGGTTATATGCCTACTTGGAGAATGAACGGGTGACGTCCGTTCCGACCGCGGTGGTTTCGCCCACGACCCGGCATTGGCTGGAGTACGAACATTTTCGCACCGGTCTCAAATCCGAAGATTTTGATTTTCGCCAAGTCGACAAAGTGTTCCTGGAGAAAAGTATCGGCTTCATTGAGCGCCACGTGCAGGAGACGCAGGAACCGTTCTTTTTGTACCACGCGACCCAAACGGCGCATCTGCCGGCCCTGCCCGCACCCGAATTTGTCGGGCGAACGGCAGCTGGACCCCTCGGCGATTTCATTTTCCAGTTTGACGCGATCGTCGGTGAGTTCATGAACTGCCTGGACCGACTGGGCATCGCAGAAAACACGTTGCTCATCGTGACCAGTGACAATGGGCCGGAAATCATCACACCGCGAGTTCGCGAACAATTCGGCCACGACAGCGCCCGACCCTGGCGCGGATTGAAACGCGACAACTGGGAAGGAGGCCATCGTGTGCCGTTTATTGCCCGCTGGACCGGGACCATTCCGGCTGCCAGCCAATCCGATCAGACGATTTGCCATACGGATTTGTTGGCGACCTGTGCCGCCATGTTGAAACATCCGCTGGAAGCGGACATGGCCGAAGACAGTTTCAATTTTTGGCCTGCCTTGGTGACAACGGAATCCGAACAAACGACGATTCGACGGTTCACACTGCACCACACCATGAATAATTCTTTGGCGATCCGGAGTGGCGATTGGAAACTACTGGCACACAAGGGCTCCGGCGGGAACGATTACGATTCCGAAGTGTTACGATCCCTGGCGCTGCCGGAACGTCAACCCGAAGCGCCGTTTCAGTTGTACAATCTGGCTAGCGACCCGGGCGAAACTACGAATCGGTATTTCGATCAAAGTGAGCTGGCCAACTCGCTTTATCAACAACTGCGCCAATTTCGCCAATCAGGCCGCACCCGCCCAGTGCACGACCGCGCCGATCGCTGATCACCCCTGGTTAATCCAAAGCCGCGACCGTTCATTCCATGAACGTATTGATACCGATCAGCGCTCGATTTTCGTCGGCATGCGCGCGTTAACTGTCATCCGCCAATTCACCAGTTCCGCCCGCAACGCCTCGGCTTCCGCCGGCATCGTTGCCGACAAATCGCGCGTCTCGCCGAGGTCTTGACTCAAGTTATATAGTTCGACCGAACCATCGTCGTAATGTTCGATCAGTTTAAGTTCGCCGCGCCGGATAGCTCCCGCCAGTCGATTGCTTTTATGCCACGCGTAATTGGGGTAGTGAAAATAGATTGATGAACGTTTAAGCGCTGCCAAGCCCCGAAACAGCGGCAACAAGCTGAGGCCGTCACTGGGGATCGAATCACCGGTCGGCACTCCGGCTGCTTCGATAATCGTCGGAAAAAAGTCCATGCTGATGACCGGCGTCGCGCACGTCGTGCTTTCCCCAATCACGCCCGGCCAGCGGACAATCAGTGGCACGCGGATACCGCCCTCGTATAAATAGCCTTTGGATGCGCGAAGCGGGCGGCAATCCGATACGCCACCGTATCCGCCGTTGTCGGACGTGAAGATCACCAGCGTGTTAGCCGCCAGCTCCAGCCGATCCAGTTCCGCCAGCACCCGGCCCATCGCAGTATCCATCGCCTCAATCATGGCGCCGTAACGAGTATCGTTAAGTCCCGGCCCAGTGCGACTGGCGTATTTTTGCAACAAGGCCTCCGGCGCTTCCATTGGCCAGTGCACGGTGTATGGCCAGAGAAATAACATGAATTTCTGATCGGCATTCTGCCGGATGAAATCAATGGACTCGTCGGCCAGGCGGTCGGGCAAGTACTCGCCGGGACGTCGATCGGACAGGGTCGGAATTCGATACGGATCGAAAAACGTCGGCGGTCCCCCTAAGGCACAACCGCCGACGTTCAAATCAAATCCGTGATGCTCGGGAAAATAATCTGGATCACCATGTGCCGCCAAATGCCATTTGCCGACAAAGCCGGTCGCGTATCCGGCCTCGTGGACGTGTTCGGCGATCGTCACGTATTCGTGCCCCAGCCGGTCCAACATTGGCGCTGCCGCCAACGTGGCGTTGTCCGGCAGGAAAGCCTCGCGATCGGGAATGTGATTGGTGATTGCCAAGCGGGCGGGCGACAATCCCGTCATGATTGCAGCGCGCGTGGGCGAACATACCGGCGCCGCCGCATAGGCGTCCGTGAATTGCATTCCCTGCCGCGCCAGCCGATCGATGTTCGGCGTTTCAACTAATTGATTGCCTTGGCATGCCAGGTCCATCCATCCCAAGTCATCGATCATGATCAGCAACACGTTGGGACCATTCGACAATGCTTGGCCCGGCATCGCTCGTTCCAGCCCAACACGTTCCTGGGCACGGGCGGGTTGCAGGCATATCGACAATCCGCCCAACAGCAACAGAGCAATGCAAAATGACTGGGGTCGCGGGTCAAACATGAAAACGGCTTGGTGAAATTGCATTAAACCAATCAACTGGAGTGCGGCAATGGCTGCCACAGCCCAATGATATTGTCTTCCGAATCCTTCACCTGCGCGTACATCCCCATCCCGGATATTTCGGTGGGACCCAGGACTTTCGAACCGCCCGCTGCTTCCACGTCCTTGATACGCTGCTCACACGAGTCGACTTCGATTACCACGACAGGCGTCTTACTGCCTCCTTCGTCACCGCGAGGATACATGCCCCCATTGATGCCGCCCGATTGCTGGGGCTGAAACTGATCGTCGACCGGCGTGGTGATCGCAAACCAGTACGGCATGTCTCCGGGGGTCGGCGAGATTTGCCAGCCAAACACGTCCTGATAAAACTTCGCGGCGCGACCTTGATCGGCAAATGGAATTTCAAAGTGACAAACGCGATCCATGTAAACCACCTCACGAGTCTCGGGAACGATGAAACCTTGATGGAATTGGCTGAATCGGCAATGGAGCTAGCAGCCGATGCAGACGCTCATTCTATCGCGCGCGGCGGTCTGGCACAGATGCTGGAACAACACCCTGCCAACGAATCCACAGCGAAAAAACGATTAGTGCCAGCGTGAAAGATGGCACCCAAAACGATCAGTTGTGAGAAATTAGAGAATCGTTGCGCGTTAAGTAGGCGAAAATAGTTAATTGGATCGTCCGATTCAATTAATTTTTAACGGTCATTGAACCCTTACCGATATTAAAAACCGAAACGGCGTTAACGTTTCTTGCCGCATTTGCGCGGCGGCTTCGTTCAATCGACAGGGAGACGGATGTGAACCGCAAATTGGATGTCCTGATTTCAACTTTTGCATTGGTGTGCTTGGTCGCCAATAGCGCGTCGGCCCAATATTATGGGGCTGGTTATCAGGAGACGGCGCCGGCTCAATTGCCGCAAGTCCAGCAGCCACGCACGCCCATTGCCAAATCAACCCAGGAGTCAATACCGCCGGCCAATTCTCCGCCGACGTATTTTGACAACGATCCGACGATCGTTAACAGCAATGGCGTTTCCAATTGTTGCAACAGCGGATGTGGTCCGACCGACTGCGGCGCCGGCTGGCGTGGCGATCGATGCGGTCGTGGCGGCTGCCGACCAGGACGAGGAGGTTTGTTGGGCACGCGTTGCGACGATAGACGACTTGGCGGCGGCCGGCTCGGCTGCGGCGGCCAGCGCGGCTGCGGCGACCAGCTCGGCTGCGGCGACCAGCTCGGAGGGGGCGGCGGACTCGGATGCGGCGGTGGTTTGGGTTGTGGCGGTGGCTGTGGACTATTTGGCGCTGGTTGCGGGCAAGGTCCGTTTCGCCGCGCTTTCAATCAATGGCGGTGCGGCCAGCGGTACTTTGGCGTGATGGGCGGCCTGTTCGGATTGGATGATTTCGATTTCACTTCGACCGGAGGAAGAGCCAACCCGGTCACGACCAATACCATCGCGGAATTTGACGAAGGCTGGTTGGCTGGCGTGGCCACCGGTCGTCGCTGGGGCCGGAACGCCAGAACGGAATTTGAATTTCTTTATCGCAATAACCAACCCGATTCCTTCATGGTCACGGAAACGCAGAACAACGTCGTGATCAACCAATCGCAGTTGACTGCGGACGGGATATTTGAGGCCTACACGGGGACGGTGAACGTATTGGTCGACTTTCGGCGCATCTGCCTCCGGCGTTGGACGCCGTACGCCGGCGGCGGCATTGGTTATGGTTGGTTTGAAGGTGATTTTCAGTTGCAAAATGGCGACCAGTTTTTTGTGTCCGATGAAAACTGGGTTTACCAGGTGATCACCGGAGCTTCACGTTCACTCAGTCCCTACTCGGAGTTCTTCGCCGAGTTTCGTTACACTGGCAGCGATCGATTGTCGCTGAACGATGCCGGCGGTGCCCAGGTCGGCGAATTCAATTACCAATCCAGCAATTTTATATTCGGGTTACGCATCACCCGTTAGTGGCACGAGTACGGTGCTGGCCTAACTAAATCCACACAACTTCGTTGGGACAGCACCCGAGTATCGACGCCACTCGCCAATGAAAGCCAGCGCGTTTTTTGGCCTAGGCACGGCACCTGTATTTGGGCTGACCTGCCTATTCATCTCGGCCGCTGGCCATTCGCGCCACTCGGTAACGGGCGCCGAAGGCACGGCTGGCATCCATTCGATTGACTGGGCGGTGCGCGTTGGTTTGCGTCGCGAGAGGATCAGTCCAGCGATTGACTTACGCGGTATCCACCTCCCGCCCCGCCGCGTCACAATGGCACCTCACGTGACTTTTCACTCACATTACTATATAGCAACGTAACTTGCCT
>JBFILF010000424.1:0-4965 GCA_041599835.1 Pirellulaceae bacterium | reverse complement strand
TCAACGTCCCTTGCCGATCCTCGACAAAGAACGCGACATTTTTCCGCGGGATCTATTTCAGGATCCGACGGTTTGGGATGACCCTCGCCGCCAGTGGTACTGCATGTACACGCTGTCGCGACGCGAGAAAGATCTGATGCGACGCCTGGCGGCGCTAAAGATTCCGTTTTTCTCGCCGATCGTACCCAAGCGGTATCGATCGCCATCGGGAAGGTTGCGAACTTCTTACGCGCTGCTATTTCCGAATTACGTGTTTGTGTTGGCAAGCGACGAGCAGCGACAGGACTGTCTCGCGACGCAATGCATCTCGCGTCAACAAATCGTAGCGGACCGGCGGCAGCTGGTGATGGACTTGCGGCAAATCCACAAGGCAGTGCTCAAAGGCGTCCCGTTGACACCTGAGTCCCGTCTGGAATCTGGGCAGCGGGTGCGGGTGCGGTCTGGCCCGTTCCAAGGCTTCGAGGGCCAAGTGATTCGTCGCGCCGGCAAGACGCGTTTGTTGCTGGCCATCAATTTCCTGGAACAGGGCGTTTCGATGGAGATGGACGAGGCGGTGATCGCGCCGCTGTAAAACGTTCGAAGGGCGATCGACGGAAGATTTTCCTGGTTAGACGATTGACTTTCATCACTGTCGGTCTGTCGTATACGGATGCACATGTGGCTGCTGACGATCGGCAATTACAATGGGATCGACAGCGGTTTGACGATGGCGGCGTCGAGGGAACGCGTTCACGTCCGAATTGTCGTTGACTTTGAACCCGGAATTGGGTCATGATTTGGACGTAAACCGAACATAGGTCCAGGTGATCCATGCGATCGTTCGGAGAATTGGCAGCAAGCGACTTTTCGAATCTGCCGCTGCCCGTTTGTTCGGCTAGAGGAACAACTCAAGGGAATTCAACGCTTTCGGTTTCCGCCGCGTTTTTGCCGGTGCCTGTCACCGACGGGAACGGAGTGCGCGCGGGCCGGCCTGCCTGTCACATTGGCGGAAAAGCTGCCAGTCACTAAATGGATCCATCACCGCTAGATCGAGTTTTCGTTTCCGGCCACCGGGGCATGGTGGGGTCGGCGATCGTCCGCGCGCTGGGCGATCATTTCGCTGCAGTTTCGCCACAGGCTGAGCTGATTCTACGGAGTCGCGAAGAACTGGACCTGACAGATCAATCGGCGGTCAACGACTTTTTTGCAAGCACTCGGCCACAAACTGTCATTTTCGCGGCGGCCAAAGTCGGCGGCATTCACGCTAATCGTACGTATCCGGCCGAGTTCATGTACGACAACCTGATGATGGCGGCTAATTCCATTCACGCCGCTTATTTATCTGGCGTTGAGCGATTCTTGTTTTTGGGCAGCACCTGTATCTATCCGCGGATGGCCCCGCAGCCGATGCCGGAAAGCTGTTTGCTGTCGGGCCCGTTGGAACCGACAAACGAAGCTTACGCGCTGGCCAAAATTTCCGGGTTGAAATTGTGCGAACATTATCGCAGCCAATACGGCGTCACGTATCATTCGGCGATGCCGACCAACTTGTACGGCCCAGGCGACAACTACCATCCGGAAAATTCGCACGTATTGCCCGCCCTGATGCGGCGGTTTCATGAAGCCACGGAAAATGGCGACGATGTGGTACGAATCTGGGGCACGGGTAAACCCCGTCGGGAATTCTTGCACGTTGATGACCTGGCGTCGGCCATCGTTCATCTGTTGCAACTCGATGATCCTCCCAACCTGGTCAACGTGGGAACGGGGCGTGATATTTCCATCCGCGAACTGGCCGAATTGATCGCCGAAATCGTCGGATTCAAAGGCCGCATCGAAAATGACACTTCGATGCCTGATGGTACGCCGGTCAAGCGGACTGATATCAGTTTGATCGCATCGACAGGTTGGCAACCAACCATTACGCTTGAACAAGGGATTCGCCAAACCTACCAGGATTTCTTGAAACAGGCGCGAGAAAGTTTAATCAGAGAGGTTTGAGCACATGGCGAAACGAGCGTTGATCACGGGGATCACCGGCCAGGACGGCTCGTACCTGGCCGAGTTGTTGCTGGAAAAGGGATACGAAGTGCACGGGCTGGTGCGGCGGTGCAGCACCTTTAATACGGACCGCATCGATCACATCTACCAGGACCGGCACGATCCCGAAGCACACTTGTTCTTGCACTACGGCGATTTGACCGACGGCCAGAACGTGACCAACGTTGTGTTGGACCTGGAACCGGACGAAATTTACAACCTGGGCGCGCAAAGTCACGTTCGCGTTTCGTTTGACTCACCGGTTTATACGCTGCAAACGGTGGGCGTCGGTGCGCTCAACATCCTGGACGCCGCCCGGCAGCTGAACAAGCGCAAGGCGGTCCGCGTTTATCAGGCCTCGTCCTCAGAGATGTTCGGAGACGTGGTGGAAACACCGCAATCGGAAACGACGCCGTTTCGCCCGCAAAGCCCATATGCATGCGCCAAAGTTTACGCCTTCCATCAAACGGTCAATTATCGGAACGCCTATGATCTGTTCGCTTGCAACGGGATCCTGTTCAACCACGAGTCGCCGCGACGCGGTGAAACGTTTGTGACCCGCAAAATCACCCGCGGCGCGACGCGCATCAAACTGGGACTGCAGGACAAGCTGTTCCTGGGCAACTTGGATGCCCAACGCGACTGGGGATATGCTAAAGACTACGTGGAAGGCATGTGGATGATGCTGCAACAGGATGAACCCGAGGATTTTGTACTTGCCACTGGCACCACCATGTCGATTCGCGAGTTTTTGGAATATACGTTTGGGTATTTGGAGTTGGATTGGAACAAGCACGTGGAAATCGATCCCCGGTATTTTCGGCCGACCGAAGTCAATTTGTTGCTCGGTGACTATTCCAAAGCGAAACAGAAACTGGGTTGGCAGCCAACGGTAACCGGCCAGGAACTGGCCCAGCTGATGGTGGAACACGACCTGAAATTGGCGCAACAAGAAGTCGTCCAGGCCAGCGCCTCGTAGATGGGGTGGGTATTTTTACAGGAGGCCGCCGAGGAAAGGGAGATGACATTTTCTGCTCCGTTCTCTCTGTGAACTCCTGTTCAAAAACGACACGACGAAGACGAGGACAAAGATAAAGACAAGGATAGCATGACGTCCGACCTGTATATCCATCACGACGCGATCGAAGCGCCGGCCGTATGCTGATCCTGGTCACCGGCGGAGCAGGTTTTATCGGATGCAACCTGGTCCGCAACCTGCTGAACGAAACGCCGCACACGGTGCTGAACGTCGACAAGTTGACGTACGCCGGCAATCTCCAGTCGTTGGCGGATTTAAAAGATAACGATCGGTACCTGTTCTCGCAGACGGACATTGCCGACGCGGCGGCAATTGAGCAGCTGTTTGCTCAGTACCAGCCGGACGCGGTGATGCATCTGGCGGCTGAGTCGCACGTCGATCGATCGATCGATGGTCCGGATGCGTTCATTCAAACTAATATTGTGGGTACGTTTAATCTGCTGAACTCGGCGCGCGAATATTACGAGAGTTTGCCACGGGAAAAACAAGCCGCGTTTCGCTTCTTGCACGTGTCGACGGACGAAGTGTACGGATCGCTGTCGGCAGACGACCCGGCGTTTACGGAAACCACCCGCTACGACCCGCACTCACCTTATTCGGCCAGCAAGGCGGCGTCCGATCACCTGGTTCGTGCCTGGTACGACACCTACCAGTTTCCGGTTTTGATCACCAATTGCTCGAACAACTATGGACCGTATCAATTTCCGGAAAAATTGATCCCGCTTGTGATCCTTAAAGCACTCGGTGGCCAGGCCATCCCGGTTTATGGCCGCGGGGAGAATGTTCGCGATTGGCTGTATGTGGGGGACCACGTCCAAGCGCTGTATCGTGTCCTGACCGATGGTCGGCTGGGCCAGACGTACAATATCGGCGGCAATAACGAGCAGCGCAATATCGACCTGGTCCGCGAGTTATGCAGTCTTTTGGATGAGATGTCTCCGTTGAAAGACAACCCGGAGATTTCGGCGGCACGCCAAGCTGATATCAATTCGTATGCCGACCTGATTACATTTGTGGAGGACCGCCCCGGTCACGATTTGCGGTATGCGATCGATGCGAGCAAAATCCGCGATGAAATTGGGTGGCAACCGACAGCAGGATTTAAAAGCGGATTGCAGAAAACGGTGCATTGGTACCTCGATAACCGCCGTTGGTGGCAACGTATTTTGTCTGGCGAATACCGCCTACAGCGTCAAGGACTTGGCGATTCGACCTAATTCGGGTTCAGAATGCAGTCGCGGGCAGACATGTTCGCGTAGAGATTACGAATGTCAATTCCGCCGTGGCAATGCTTGTGACTGAGTGACCATCACTCGATTATCAGAAAAATCGGATCGAACATGAAAGGCATCATTCTAGCTGGTGGTACGGGTACGCGTTTACATCCAATAACCATGGCCATCTCAAAACAGTTGATACCGGTCTACGACAAGCCGATGATCTACTATCCGCTGTCCGTTTTGATGCTGGCTGATATTCGTGAAATTTTGATCATCTCGACACCGGAAGATACGCCGAACTTCGAACGGCTTCTGGGCGACGGGAGTGCGTTGGGTTGTTCGTTTTCGTACGCGATCCAGGAAGAACCCAATGGATTGGCGCAAGCCTTTGTGATTGGCGAGTCGTTCATTGGCAGCGACAAAGTCGCGCTGATATTGGGCGACAATATTTTCTACGGTTCAGGTTTCGGCAAATTGATTCGTCAATATGTGGATCCCGATGGAGCGGTCGTTTTTGCAGCCCCGGTTCACGATCCGGAAAGGTATGGTGTTGTTGAATTCAACGAAAAACGCGAAGTCATTTCGATCGAAGAAAAACCCACAAAGCCAAAATCCAATTTTGCCGTGCCGGGATTATACTTTTATGACAACGCCGTGATCGACATTGCCAAAAGCGTTAAACCATCT
>JBFILF010000423.1:0-4968 GCA_041599835.1 Pirellulaceae bacterium | reverse complement strand
CGAGCCGGTCCGTCCCAGGCCGTTTGCGGTGGCAGTGGAGATTCCCATTTCCATGATTCTTCCAGTGCCGAAGCATTAAATTCTATGTCCGATTGCCCGGATCGGGCATGATCCCGGCGAAACGTATTCCACGCCTGCCCATAAAGCCCACCGGGGAACACAAATACCAATAGAACAATCGCGAAAACGAACTGTTTGGTTTTTTTCATGACGTAATCCAGCAGCGTACATGTGTCGGCTACCATTGTCGGCCCATCACATCAGGATCACAATGATTCGACGCGCAAAAATGCCCGGCGCAGTCGCGTGAACTACGGCAATAATGGATTTGTGGCTGATAATTGATGGATGGATCCGTTAGGAATATCCCCAGCCGGCGTGTGCCAGTGCGGCTTCATGCGTCGTTATTTTCATTGATTCGCTGAGCTGGAACGGTCGCGTGGCCGCGGCCAATTCAGGGAGATTGCGAATCTGTTCTCAGCTCCATTTGCGGTCGACGGGCAGGTGGATAACGCCCTCAGCCCTCTCTGGGGCAAGAAAATGGCCGACACCGACGCGACGTTACCGGCAGACGGTGATCGGTGGACTGTCGTTTAGTTTTGGCGTGGTGTCTCGACGTTGGCCGCGCGTAACAGGGCCTGGCTGATGGTGGAAACCGTGTTTTTTGATTATTTTTTGGCGTTTTCCACGGGGATGCCGCATCCGCGCATCGACAAGGGTGTGATATTCGTGTTGTTCATTGTGCCATTGTTGGCCGGTGAGTGCCGCTTTGCGTGGACTCGGCAAACATCGTTAATTTTAGGAAATTTAGGAAGTGTGTCGGCAAACGACGGTAGGAGAGTGCTGGCGTCACGCTCGCCAATGGGGCAGTTACCCGGCTTGAGACACCGCGGCCGCGGGCGTCTGGTTTGCACGATTCCCGATAGACAGGCGGGCGTCGTTCGCTATACTTACGTGCGTTACCGTGACGTCTGAAACGACACAATGCGTGCGCGTTCGCCGCGGTTAACGGTTTTGAGGGGATTTGCGAAGCGTATTTAGACAAGTTGTAAACGATCAACTTGGATTATCGATTCGAACCGGGCTTTCTTTCGAATTCTCTTTGGTTTCGCATTCAGTCAATCCTGCTGATTGTTCCAGCGCCCGCGGTTGGAAATTTCTTTGGCATTCGTATGCCGAATTCTGATGTGATTGGCGCAAGCACTTGCCTGATTGTCGAACGGATCGTCCCTAAAGTAGTACGGGCAATGTTTTTGTTGGAGTATTGAATGAACATTTATGTAGGAAATCTCAGTTTTGAGACGACGGAGGCGGAACTGGAACAGGCGTTCAGCCAATTTGGCAACGTAAAAACCGTAAGCATAGTCAAAGATCGCGACACGGGCCGATCCCGCGGTTTTGGCTTTGTTGAAATGCATGACCGTCAGGCTGGCCAGCAGGCGATTGAGGGATTGAACCTTCAGCAAATTGGAGGTCGCGCCGTGACCGTCAACGAAGCTCGGCCACGGGAAGATCGGCGCGGGGGACGTCGCCGATAGACGCGAAACAGAAAATAAGGGGGGACGCCGCTCACTGTTGCAGTACATGGAGACGCGTCCCCCGGGTCGGAAGCTCGACCCCAATCCGTAGGGTTACGGTTGGCTGACGAGCGAACTGGTGGTCGAGTCAATTTCCGGCCGATGGTGGATTCGCGGAACCTGATTCTCGGCACGGATCCGCTTCCAAACCTCTTCTCGGTGAATTGAAATCTCGTGGGGTGCTTCAATCCCGATTCTCACGCGGTCCCCACGAGTTTCCACCACCACGATTTCAATTTGATCGCCAATCAGTATGCGTTCGCCTTTTTTGCGCGCCAGAACTAACATTGCGCCGCCTCCTTGTGGATAAGAGTTGTCTCCCGTGTTCCGATATTCTGCGCGACGAGGGTGATTCATTCTCAAGACCTGGGGACCCAAAATAAACGGGAATTGTTGCCCGAAATAGGTTAGGGGATTTTCCCATGTGTCATGGGATTTTTGCACGCTGAATTTCGGTACTTTAAAATCAGGTTTTGGGGTACCATGTGACCATTGCCAAACTTAAGTCTTTAGCGTGCAAGCGTTGTGATGGCCAAATCGCCTCAGACTTTGGAAACTCCCTGGGATGCGGTGTGTGTGCCGAGCGTATTGGAACGCATGACCGATGGGTTTGCGTCATTTGATCGGCAATGGCGCTACATCTATGTCAACGCGGCTGCTGCAAAAATGCTGAACAAGTCGCCCGCAGAGTTGTTGGGCCGCTGCATTTGGGACGTATTTCCCGATTTGAAATTCACGCGATTCTACACGGGTTTGCATACGGCACTGCACGAGCAACGATTTGTGGAATTGGAAGAATACTACGAGCCACATCATTGTTGGTACAACTGCCGGTGCTATCCCACCGAAGAAGGGCTCGCCATCATTTTTGTCGACGTAACCGAACGTCACCAAGCCGCACAATTCCAAGCCCATCTGGCGGCGATCGTTGAAAGTTCGGTTGACGCCATCATCAGTAAGACCTGTGAGGGCATCATCACCAGCTGGAATCCAGGCGCACAATTACTTTATGGATATTCTCCGGAAGAGATCATCGGCCAGCCCATAGCCGTAATTGTCCCGGACGACCGGATGGACGAACTGGCCGGCATCATGCGGAAAATCAATGCCGGCAAACGGATCGAACATTTTGAAACCGTCCGTAAACACAAAAATGGCCAGTTGATATCGGTTTCACTCACGGCATCGCCGATTTGCGATGCTCGCGGTAAAGTGGTTGGCGCATCGGCGATTGCCCGCAATATCAGCGCCCAAAAAGCGGCTGAGGCAGCGATTAAACGAAGTGCATCGCTGATGCGGCTGATCACCGATTCGGTGCCAGTTCTGATTGGCTACGTTGACAACGATCAAAGATATGTCTTTGTAAATCGCCGCTACGAGGAGTGGTTCGGCCAGCCGCGAACCGCCTTGCGGGGCCGCACCGTCCGCCAGGTTCTGGGTGACGAAGCCTATCAGACCAACGCCCGGCGAATTGCTGCGGCGCTATCGGGCAAGCAACAACGTTTTGAGATGAAGTTGCGGCGACATGACGGGGTGCTGCAGGACGTACAAGTTCAATATGTGCCTCACGTCACGGAAAACAATCGAGTCAGCGGGTTTTTTGTCGTTGTCACCGACGTCAGCAGGCTCAAGCGAGCTGAAGTCGAGGCGGCCATGCTGGCGACGTCGGACAATGAGCGCCGCCGTATGGGGCAGGAATTGCACGATACGTTGATCCAGTCACTGGCAGGCGCCGCCATGCTGGCCGAAAGCCTTCGCCAAAAACTGGATGGGGCGACGGATCACGCACATTCCGCACAACAAATCGTCAATGTTATTCAGGACGCCCAGCGGCAAGCTCGACGATTGGAGCGCGGTTTGAATCCCGTCGAAGTCGACGCGGGAGGGCTCATGAACGCCTTGGACGAACTGGCACAGCAAACTTCCCTGCGGCACCAAATTAATTGCCATTTTAATTGTCACACCAAAGTGTTGGTGGAACGCAATGACGTGGCCATGCACCTGTTTCGAATTGCCCAGGAAGCAACGCATAACGCCGTGAAACATGCGCAAGCCAGCAAGATCGCCATTTCGCTAACGGGCAACCGCGTTTTGCGATTGTCAATTCACGACAACGGGCGCGGATTTGTTCCCGAGGCGTCGCATCCGCAGGGGTCCGGGTTGAGGATCATGCGTTATCGTGCCGAAGCGATTGGCGGCAAATTGAAGATCGAATCCGTTTGTAAACAAGCACCGTCCAATCCGGGCCAAGCCAAACACGGCTATCAAGATCTTGGATGGGCCGACGGCGGAACGGTCGTAAGTTGCACCGTGAAACAAAGGGGTTGAATATGGCAATACAAACGCTGGGAGAATCGGTGGTGGCAAAAATTCTAATCGTCGACGACCACCCGATAGTGCGGCAGGGTTACTCGCAGTTAATCGGTAATCATGACGAATTAGCGGTGTGCGGATTCGCGGCGACGGAAGCCGACGCCATGCAAAAGGTCGAATCCACGGAGCCGTCCCTCGTGGTTGTAGATATCTCGTTACAGGAGGGCCACGGTATCGAGCTGATCAAACACATTCGGTCACAGTTCCCCGCCGTAAAAATCCTGGTCATATCTGCTCACGATGAAACCCTGTTCGCCGAACGCGCTTTGGAAGCCGGCGCGATGGGTTACATCAACAAACAGGAGGCGACCGACAAGCTTATCGACGGGATTCGAAACGTGTTGGCCGATGAAGTTTATTTGAGCCCGCAAATGACGAAGCGTCTGTTGCGACGCCGAGTGGGGGGCCCAGCCCAGCTCGAGCCCTCCAGAATCGGTACCCTGACGGATCGCGAGCTGGAAGTGTTCGCGCTGGTCGGCAAAGGCCATTCCGTCAAAGCCATCGCCGCTAAACTGGAGCTAAGCCCTAAGACCGTGGAACGCTATCGCGAAAACATCAAGAACAAATTGGGAATTGCCAACGCCACCGAACTGATTCAACGTGCCACGCAATGGGTGCTGGAAGACGTCTAAATTGTCTTCATGGTCCTCACAGGATGCTGACAACGTTGCCGACGATATATTGAAAGCGCCACATCCAACGTTGTCACTTCGTTGGCCCAACGTTGAAAAAAATTCCCTTGCCGGCCCCGTCGTCGCGTTCTTCGATTGCCCGTTACGGTTGTCCGTTACGGTAAAGATGCGAATGCTGCACGAATCGGACTAATCGCCTTGCTGCGCAGTGTTTCGTATTTCAGTGTGCACGCCGGACAACCGGCGAATCCAGGGCGAGACAGCTGACGTGGCCAGTTTGCCCGAGGCTGATTTGGCGGCCGCCTGATCTTCGAACACACCGTACACCACAATAAACAGCGTCCGAGTTTTGCCCTGTTTGCAGAAAACGGCAAACTCCTGCGGAT
>JBFILF010000422.1:0-4971 GCA_041599835.1 Pirellulaceae bacterium | reverse complement strand
CGACGTGCTCAAGTCGGCAAAACCGGCTCCCCGCAACACGACACCTCGCAGGATGTCGATGAAATAAGTGGCCGGCAACAAAATCGAAATCAAGTAGATCGGGGTGGGCATTTCGGCGCGGGGAAAAACGAATCCCGATAACAGGATGGAAGGCAGCATGATAATGAACGCGAATTGCATGCCTTCCAATTGGGTTCGCTGTAACACTGTCTGCTCCGTTTGGCGTTGTGAACGGGACCTTCGATGCCACAACCAAAAGCTGCAACGGACGTCGTGCGCGCGCAACGGTATCAATCTTAATGCGCACTGAGCGGCTTTACCAACTCGAAGGGCGCAGCGATGGTGAACAGCTGACGAAAGGCTCGCAGTTAACGCGCCCCCCGACGCTGGCCTCAATCGATATTCAGGTCGTAGATCCGCCAGGTCTTTTCCTTGACGGCTTTTCCGCGTTCGATAGTCTTGCGCGACAACGTGTTGCTTTCCGCCACCCACGAAAACTCCCCTTCGGTGAGTCCCCATTCGATGGCAGGTTCCGCCAGGTCATCCATCAGCACCAGGCCGACGCCCCATTTCTGATAGGCCGGCACGACGTGCGTGGCCACTAGCCTCAGCCGCTTGATCTGCCTGCGCCGGGAAAACAGTTTGATGAACCCAAACGGGAACAGCCGGCCATTGATCTGTTTGATGATCGGGTTGTAATCGAGCAGTCCGAAAACGGTGCCTACCGGTTGGCCGTCGACTTCGGCAATTCGCGTCAACTCGGGGACGATGAGATGCTTAAGCGAAGCGCTCATGTGATCCACTTCGGCTTCCGACATCGGCACGAATCCCCAATGTGCGGCGTTGGCTTCGTTGTAAATCCGCAAGAACATGCGGATTTCCTGTTTGAAGCGTTTGGGATCGAGCGGTCGTAACTGCAGCTTGAGCCGCTGGCGGGCCTCCCGGGCGACAAACCAAATCGTTTCGTCGATGTGTGCCCGCATGTCGAGTTCGACCCCATAGGCATACAAGTCCTGAACCTTTTCAAATCCAAATCCCGTCACCAGCCGATCGTAATACGGGGCGTTATAGGTGAGCATGAATGACGAGGGCCGGTCAAATCCGTCGATCAACAAACCCATCTCGTAATTAAACGAAGGGTTCATCGGGCCGCGCACCGCGGTCATGCCGCGCTGTTGCAGCCAATCGATGGCCGCTTGAAACAGCGCGGCGGCGACATCGGCATCGTCACTGCATTCGAAGAATCCGAAGAACCCGCGCTGCTCGTCAAAGTGGCGATTGTGAGCATGATTGACGATTGCGGCGATGCGTCCACAGACATCATTTTGGCGAACCGCCAAAAAAGTCTGGCACTCCGCGTCCAGGTAAAAGGGATGCCGGCGATAACCCAACAACTCGCGCTGGTTCTGAATCAGCGGTGGCATCCAATTGGGATTGTCGCGATACAACTGCCAGGGCAGCTGAATAAATGAACGCTGTTGGCGGCGGTCGACCACCGGCACAACCTTGACATTTGACATGATGGGCGGCAGCTTTCGGCGCAAAAACGGTGACTGGGCAGCAAATTCTGGCAGAACCGCGGAAATTACCAGGCAAATATTGGGTCCTTTAACTAGTCTAAATCAAGACGGCAGGAACGGTATCTTTCAGGATGAGTTTTCGTTTAGTCTGAAATTCTCCCACAATCCCGATGTCGCAAACTCATGTGCCGGGCGGCGACCAGCCTTCAGAGTTGGGCAGTCGTTTTTCCAACTTTGAGCAGATTGAACACGCGGTCATGCAGGATGTGACCGCCGTTGCCAAAGAAAGGTCGGCCGGTTTAACGCCGAGAACGGCGATCAGCCGCGCTGGTCTGGACTCGCTGGAACGCCTGGAAATCATCGCCCGTGTCGAACGGCGATTTCAGGTGCAGATCCCGGAAGTCTGGATCGACCAGATCGAATGCAGCCAGGACCTGGCCGCCGCCGTCGAGAAACTGATTTCGAAACAAGCGAGCTCGGCGAACGAACGGGTGCCGGTCGAGAACTATATTTTCGAAAAATCGCCCGAGTACTGCGCGCTGCAACGTGAATTTGCCAAGGTCCAGGCGGCCGGCGAAGAAGATCCGTTTTTTGCCGAACACGATTCGATCAGCAACCAGCTGACGATCCACCAGGGACGCCAGCTGATAAATTTTTCCGGGAATAACTATTTGGGCTTTTCCGGTGATCCGATCATTACCGAAGCGTCCATTCAGGCCATCCGACAATATGGTACGAGCGTGTCGGCCAGCCGTGTCGTGTCCGGCACGCGTCCAATTCACAACCAGTTGGAACGAGCGATTTGCGAATTTCTCGGTGTGCCCGATTGCGTGACGTTTACGGCCGGTCACACGACCAACGCGTTGGTGTTGGGCCACTTGTTCGGCCCGCAAGACTTGATTTTGCACGATGAGCTGGTGCACAACAGCATTCTCGTGGGCTGCCGACTAGCCGGTGCCCAACGGCGATCGTTCCCGCACAATGATTGGCAAGCCGCCGCAGATATATTGGGGAAGATTCGCAAACAACACCGCCGCGCCGTGGTGATTATCGAAGGCTTGTATAGCATGGACGGCGACTATCCCGACCTGCCGCGGTTCGTCGAGATCAAGGAACAGCATCAAAGTTGGTTATACGTCGATGAGGCGCACTCGATTGGCACCTTGGGCCAAACGGGCCGCGGGCTGGCGGAAATTTTCGGGTTGCCCCGCGGAGCAGTGGAAATCTGGATGGGCACGCTCAGCAAAGCGATCGGGGCCTGCGGCGGATTCATCGCCGGCAGCCGATCTCTGGTGCAATATCTCAAATACACCTGTCCGGGCGTGGTCTTTACCATCGGATTGTCGCCGGCCAGCTGCGGTGCGGCGCTGGCGGCGTTTGAGGAGCTGTCTCGCGACAACCAGCGGGTGCGCCAGTTGCAGGCCAACGCCCGTTACCTGCTGCAGCAAATTAAATCGACGGGACTCAACACCGGCGACAGCTGCGATTCGCCGATTATTCCAGTCATCCTCGGTGAATCGCTTAAGGCGCTGCGGGCCTCGCGACGCATGAACGAACTGGGCGTCAGCGTCCAGCCCATCATGTATCCGGCGGTGCCGGACGAAAGTTCGCGACTGCGGTTTTTTGTCAACGCATTGCATACGCATTCACAACTCGACCGCACCGTCGAAGCACTGCAATTGACGCTTGGTTGAGCATCTGATCACCGCAGGATTTCCAGATCCGGGTGACTTTGCCTCAGCCGCTGAATGCCCGCATCGGTGACTTGAGTGTTCTGCAAATCGACCACCATCAAGTGTGGCAGGCGGGTGAGGTGGAGCAGTCCCTCATCCGTGATGCGCGTTCCATCGAGAAACAGCTGCGTCAGTTGCGGGAAGGCCGTTAATTCGCGGAGTGCGTCGTCGCCAATCGGATTGCCGGACAGTTCAATCCACTGCACGCTGTCGCAGGCGCCGATGTTCGCCAACTCGGGCCCGGTCAAGTTGCAACGTCCCAGCGCCAATCCGGATTGGCCGTCGCAGCGGAAGTGATGGCGGACGGCGTCCCGGTCAATTTCCAGAAACGCCTGGTACTGGCGATCCAATTGGCTCAGCGGCTGGCCAGTCAATTCGCTCAAAGATTCCGCATTGCTGCGCCCCCGATAAACCAGCCGTGTCAGCTCGACAATGGCCGATTGGTATTTACCCTGCTGACCGAGCATTAGAAACTGGCTCATTCCAGCGGACTGGCTGTAGACTTCGCGGACTTGCGGATTCCGCTGCAATTCCTGCAAGCCAAGTCCGTCCAGCTCTTCCAACGGCACAAAAAAACCTTCGCGCTTGCAGCGCAGCCGGGCAAATTGCAGACGCTCCGCATCGATGCCGCCAACGGTCACGAACGGACCGTGATCCCGCATCGATTCAAACAACATGGCGATCCCTTCCACTAACCAGGCATGTGCTTCGTCGGCGGGTGATTTCCGCGCCGCGCCGTTTTCCTGGAAAAACTGGTGCACCAATTCATGTCGCCATGTGGCCAGCGGCGCGGGAGACTCCACGTAAAAAAAACTTGCGCGTTTTTGGTCGTTGTAGTAGCCGGTGGATATCTCGATCCCTTCCACACCGGCCTGCCGCAACTCGTTGAGGTAATGATCGCGGTCGCGGAACAAATAGATTTCGTGTTTGTTGCGGCGGCTGCCGGAGCGGTCAAAGCCGTTACCCGCCAGCCACTGCTGCAGTTGGCGGCCCGACGACCAGTATTCGAAGAACATCTGCCGCCAAACCCAGTAAACCCGCTCGGCGTGCTGTGCCAATTCGAGTCCAGCTTGCTCGCCGGCCGCCGAATGGATTTCGAATAGCGGTGTTTCGACCGTCCAAAAAGAACCCTTCTCCCACTGAAACAGCGGATCCACGCGACGCGATAGTCGCGCCTGCACCGGTTGCGTCGTGCGCAACCAACTGTCGTCATCCGGGCTGCGACGAAAACCCAGCGCTCGGCGGGCCTGCAAATGGTCGGGATCGTGAATCAGGATTTCGTTCAGCAACCGGTAAGCTCGGGCCGGCTGTTGCGCGGCAATGGTCGGCTCAACGCCTTGCATCAGCTGCGACGCGTATTCCTGGCGCAACTGTTGGAACTGACGAGTCAAATCGGCATTGGTTTTACTGCCGGCCCGACCGCCGGCCTCCGGCAGGAACAAATACTGCCGGTGCGGATCCCGCGACACAATCCACTGCCGAACTTGCTCCGCCAATTCGCCCGACCCGGCCGTCGCGCATTGTTCCGCCAATTGATTGAACTGTTGCCGGAACTTCTCGTCCAGTTGTTGCCGCGAATCGTCCAGCGCGTTGGATTGCGCGGCCGCTTGGCTTGCCGTGTTGAGCGACAGCCAACCAATGAACAACAATAGTACCACACGGCATTGCATGCTGCCGACCTGCTCCGAATCGATCGAACGCCCCTTCTACTTTATTGT
>JBFILF010000421.1:0-4978 GCA_041599835.1 Pirellulaceae bacterium | reverse complement strand
TGGTGGGCGATTTTTTTCCTTCCTGGAGCCTACGGACCAACCATCGCAGCATTGATAGTGGTTGGCCGAACCGGCGGATCGGCGGCGGTTCGGCGGCTGCTTGCCCGTCTGATTGAATGGCGGGTGCGGCCACGTTGGTATGTGTTTGCCCTGTTGGTCCCGCCGGGCATCGTCGCCTGTGCGATCCTGATCAGCGATTTCCGTTGGCAGGCCATTCAGAATTCCAACTTGATGCCCGGCCTCGCCTTTGCACCGTTGGCCCTGCTGCTTGCTGCTCCATTTGGACCGCTCGCCGAAGAATTGGGTTGGCGAGGTTACGCTCTTCCCAAATTGATGGAAACTCAAGGACTTTGGAAGTGCAGTCTGCTGCTTGGATTAGTATGGACGTTTTGGCATTTGCCAATGTTCTGGTTTCCGGGTGCAGCCATACCCTCATTCTTAAAACCGGGGGCGGCTTCCATCGCGTTATACGCCGCTCAAGTCACTGCCCAAGCCGGTTTGATGACGTTTTTATTTACGGTGACTCGAGGCAGTGTATTGTTAGCCGTGCTTTATCACGCCAGTTTTAACACGGCGGAAACGATTGTGTTTCGAATGACCTCGGAACCAACGGTCGAAATCGAATTTCAAATTTATGTGTTGAGCATCGTGGCAAGCTGGGTGTTAGCGGCAATTTTGCTGACCATTGCCCCCAAAACCAAATCAGCAGAAATCCATGGCGAGTCACCGCGCGATCAAATCCCGTGATTTGATGTCGTGGACCACACATTGCGCGAACCGGCGGGTATCACTCCAGCAGCGCTGTGGCGACACCGTGAGCCGCCAGCAGCAAACACATGGCTGTATTAATGGCGGCATGCAGAATCCAAGGACCGTAAAACGAACCGGAATTGATGCGGACCCAACCCGCAAACAAGGCGCCCACAAAAATGACCGGCAGTAACCAAGCCATCTCGGGCATCACTGTGAGGATGAGCAAATGGGGAACGAGAAAAATGACAGCTTGCACGGCATTTGCCCAGATCAGTGACATGCGCCTCGCCAACACTCCGGCGATCAGTCCCCGAAACAGAAACTCTTCAGCAAATCCTGTTTTCACAACTCCATAAATCAACGCCATCAACACCGTTGTTGCGTTGATCCCCAATCCAGCGAATGGCCGCATGGCATTGCGTTCATCAAGATCGGTCCCAAAAGTTGGCGGAAACGCCACCAAAACACCGACGATAACCAGCGCGACCGCGCTGCATAACATCAAGTATCGCCAATCCCCCACGGTCATGCCCAAACGACGTGCAATGTCACTGAAGTCCCGATTGCCCCGCCACCTTTGAATGAACGCATAGGCCGACAAGGGAATTGCGAACAGCAAGATCACGTTGGCCAGCGCAGCAATCAACTCGTTGAAAACAAGCATAACAGGACTTAGCCTCTCGATTCAAAGACCGTGATATCTAGGTGGTGGCAGTGGCCTGAATGAAGGCATAAAAAAACGTTGAACTGGGTTCCCGCGCCACAACTTTGAGTTCTTGCTTCATCGCCTCGACCGTGTCGCGACTGACACGACTGGATTCGACCAGTTGCTCGCAGGCGCTCAACAGTAACTCAGCCCAAAACTCAATCATCGCTTTGCGTTTGCCCGGCGCCCGGTCATCCAAATGCCAGACTTTGGGTGTGGTCTGAATGTTTTCAAAACCGGCGCGCAACAGCAGATTGCCCAGTTTGGCGCCGATGAACGGGTCGCCGCCCTGGTCGATCTGGTAATCGTTGAAGGCCAGCCAGTAGGCCCAGGTATTGGGCGAATACGGATCGAGCAGGAACGACGAATTCATCACCTCGCTGATGTAGACGCGGCTGCCGGGCCGCAGCACGCGCCGCAATTCACCCAAGACCCGCTGCGGCGAGCGCACGTGTTCCAACAGCCAACAGATGAATGCCGCGTCAAACTGGTTGTCCTCGAACTCAAGCTCCGACGCGTCCATTTCCAGCAACCGGTATCGTTCGGAATCCAGCGGCAGCGACGCCAGATACTGTTTAGCGCTGTCGAGTTGGCGAGCGCTTTTGTCGATGGAGGTTAGCTGGATATCCGGAAACCGTCGCAACAGGATTTCCGTTTGGGCGCCGACGCCACAGCCGATTTCCAGCACCTGCGACGCCGGAGAAAATTCGACGTCCTGGTAAACGGTATGTTCGGCAAACCGAGCCTGCTGCCTCAGCCGCGCTTGTTCTTCCGGCGAGAAGCCATGGATGTACGGGAATTCTGCCATAGTCCAAAGAATATCGAACCGGGCAGGCCCCAACAAGCAAACGACAGGCGTCTGGGTGCGCGGCAACCCTCAAACCGGATTTCGGCCTACGGATTTTCGTCGACCGGGAATCCGCGCTTGCGCAATAACGCAGCGGTGTCGACGTCACGACCGCGAAAGCGACGAAACCCCTCGGCGGGATCGATCGTATCGCCAATGGAAAACACGTTATCGTGTAGGCTCTGAGCGACTTGCTTGTCGAAATACGAACCGGCATCCTCAAAAACCTGTGCAGCGTCGGCCGTTAAGGCATCCGACCACAAGTAACTGTAATAACCGGCAGAATAACTGTCGCTGGCAAAAATGTGACTGAAATGGGGCGTGCGATGCCGCATCACAATTTCCGCCGGCATGCCCAATTCAGCCAAGGCTTCGCGTTCATACTGGTCCGGGTCGATGATCACATCGCCCGCCAGGTGCAGTTTCATGTCGACCAGCGCGCTGGCCAGGTACTCGACCGTGGCAAACCCTTGATTAAACGTGGCCGCCTTTTCGATTTTTTCTACCAGCTCGGCCGGCATCGGTTCACCCGTTTCGTAGTGCACACAGAATTTTTTCAACACCTCGGGGGTCGATAACCAGTGTTCATTGATTTGCGAAGGGAACTCGACGTAGTCACGCGGCACCGAGGTACCGGACTGCGACGGATAGCGGCACTGGCTGCACAGTCCGTGCAGTGCATGCCCAAACTCGTGGAACAAGGTCACGGCGTCGTCCCAGGAGATCAAAACGGTTTCGCCTTCGGCTCCTTTGATAAAGTTGGAGTTGTTGGAGACGATGGGCGTGATGGGCCGGTCGATATGCTCCTGCGATCGATAAGCGTTCATCCAGGCGCCGCTGCGTTTGCCGCGCCGGGCGTAGGGATCAAAATACCACAATCCCACGTGCTGGCCGTCGCGGGTCACTTCCCATACGCGAACGTCCGGATGAAACACGGGCACGTTTTTGATCTGCTGGAATTCCAAGCCGTACAACTCGCCGGCGCACCACATCATGGCTTCGCGTAATTTTTCCATTTGCAGGTACGGTTTCACTTCGTTGAAATCGAGGTCGTACTTGCGTTTGCGGACTTTTTCGGCGTAGTAACGATAGTCCCAGGGTGCAATGGTAATGCCAGCGTTTTCCTCGTCGGCAATGGTTTGCATGTCGGCGACTTCTTCCCGCACCCGTTCCACCGCTTTGGGCCACACTTGCATCATCAATTGCATGGCCGCTTGAGGATTGGCCGCCATTTGTGGTTCCAGCCGCCAGTGGGCGTGGGTGGGGTATCCCAGCAGTTTCGCCCGCTCGGCCCGCAGTTTCAAAATTTTGGAGATGATCTCGTTGTTGTCACGCTCGTCCCCGTTGTCGCCGCGATTGTAATATCGTCGCCAGACAATTTCGCGCAGCGCCCGGTTGTCGGAGTACGTCAAAAACGGCTCCATTGAGGAACGCGTGTTGGTGACCGCCCACCGACCGTTTTCGCTGCCTTCGTCGTTGGATTCCTTCAACTTTTCAGCCGCCGCCGCCATGGCGGACGTCACGCTATCGGGCAGTCCTGCCAGGTCTTTTTCGTCATTGATCCAGGTGACATGTCCGCCTTCGTCGGCCAGCACGTTCTGGCTGAATTGGGTAAACAACCCCGCCAGCGCCGCGTTAATTTCCGATAGTTTCTTTTTGTCGCCGGTTTCCAATTTGGCTCCTTGGCGAACAAACGTCTTGTAGTAGTCCTCCTCGATTAACCGTCGCTGAGCCACAGTCAGCGAGCTCATCTCGTCGCCTTCATAAACCGTGGCAATTCGCTCGAACAGTTTCTCATGTTGAATCACCCAGTCGGCATACTTCGATAACTTGGGCGCGACCGCCCGCTCGATATCGGGAATTGATCCGACGTTTAGGTTGGAGGAATGCACTCCGAAAATCGTCCGCAGACGTTCCAGTGTTCGACCGGCGTTTTCCATCGCCTCAATCGTATTTTCAAATGTCGCGGGTTCGGGATTGTTGGCGATCGCCTCCACCTCGACTTTTGACTGTTCAATGGCCGCCTCAAAGGCATCCAAAAACTCATCTGGATTGACCGAACGCCAGGGCGGCACACCACCGTAGGGTCCATCCCAGGCTTTTAGCAAAATGGAATCGGTTTGCTGGACTTGTTTGATATTCACTTCAGGTTTTGCCAATATTTGATTTTGTGATGCCGCGAGGTTGTCGCATTCGTATCCGAAACTGATCGTTTGCGGCAATGTCGCGGGAACCAACAGGGCCAACGCTAACGGCACGACATTCGACAGGTAGCCATTCTTCATACAGTTCATAGCAAAATTCCGGTTGCGGTTGAATTCGTCGAGGATTTACCAGGCTCGCGCTAGCGACGGCGCGGGCCTCATGATAGCAATCCGCGCTCCAGTTTGAACATTCGGGGATACCCCCTCGCCGCGGCCCCTGACGGCCAGGCCCGTACAGGGCACCTTTTGCGGATTTTTTGTAACCAATTGAATTTGTTGCTTCTAAAAACTTTAGCAGCCAATTGGCTCGGACCGCGAAGGAACGGTGGCGGTAAGAACCGCGCTCACATTCGTTGGAATGAGAGGTGAATTCGAGCGATTCCCCCAGATCCACGAAGGATTGAGTGAAAGTCGCTCCTGGATTCACGCACCAGCGGTTTTTCTGGAAGCGCCGCGGTTGCATTTGTT
>JBFILF010000420.1:0-5002 GCA_041599835.1 Pirellulaceae bacterium | reverse complement strand
TCGTCGGTGAAGCGGGCTTCGAAGTACTGGATCAGATTTCCTGAACTGACGACGGTCGGGCCGAACGATCGGACCAGTTCCACGGTGCCGGCATCCACCCGAGACACATATGGATTACCGGCTTTTTCTGAATACTCCATGGCAACCGTGCCGCTGCCGCTGAGCATGGACTGCAGCCCGGCCTCCAGTTCCTGCCATTTGAGGTATACGATTTTTTCGCCGGGCAAATGATCGAGCATTGCCGGCTCGATGGCATGCACCAGTTTGCGCGGCTGACCGCTGGCCGGCACAAAGTAAAACCAGCGGCGGGAACCAAGATCGTCATCCGGGATGCCGGCGATTCGGGCTGCCAACAAATTAATTCCCCGAAAATCGTACAGCAGCCATCCATCCATTCCGAATTGTTGGATCGCCGCTTGGGTGGCATCTAAATCAAACATGCGTCTCACTTGTTCAAATTCATTTGGATCGTCAAAAACCGGAAACGCAACCGATTTTAAGATCTGGGTGACGCGGCCGATAGCCTTTGCAAACCGGCAAACCGATCGCGTGGCCGAATCAAAAATGGGGTTGTAAAATCAAAAAGCCGGTTGATTATTGGGGCGGCAAACGGCATACTGATTTGCCGATCTCTCCAGCTGTCAACTAATTGGCCATGACATTGACTCGACCATCAGAATTTCGCGCTAGACTCAGAGTTGCCATTCTTGTCCGGTGGTCGGGTTAACTGTGTAGGCACATCTTGTGAATCTCCCCAACCCAGCCACTCGGCTGGGTTTTTTTCGTGGATTTTAACTGTCGATTTTATTTGCCGTGAAGCATTTTTTAACCACTCAGGATTGGTCGCTACCGGAATTGCAATCCGTATTGCGGACGGCGGCCGATCTCAAATCGAATCCGTTGCGATCGACGTTGGCCGGCAAGTCGGTTGCCCTGTTATTCCTGAACCCGTCGATGCGGACCCGCACATCGTTTCAGATCGGTGTGTTTCAGCTAGGAGGCTGCGCCGTGGTGCTGCAGCCGGGCAGTGACGCGTGGCCCATTGAATTTGAACCGGGCAGTGTGATGGACGGGACTGCCGAAGAGCACATATGCGAGGTGGCGCGGGTGCTGTCTCGCTATTGCGATCTGATCGCCATACGGGCTTTTCCAAAATTCAAGGACTGGAGCAAGGATCGAACCGATTACGTGATCCGAGCGGTGGCCGAGCATTCCAGCGTCCCCGTGATCAACATGGAAACGATCGTGCATCCTTGCCAGGAATTAGCTCACGTTCATACGCTGCAGGAAAAATTGGGCACGTTGCACGGTCGCAAGTACCTATTGACGTGGACTTGGCATCCCAAGCCGCTAAACACGGCGGTGGCTAATTCGGCGATGTTGATCGCCACCAAGTTTGGCATGCAAGTCACGCTGCTGGTTCCGGACGAGGCTTACCTGCTGGACAAACAATTTATGCAGGCGGCACGAGAAAATGCCGCAGCACACGATCAGGAAGTGACGGTCACCTGCGACGTGGCCGCCGCCTATTCGGATGCCGAAGTGGTTTACTGCAAGAGTTGGGGGGCGCTGCCCTGTTACGGCGATCCTCAGCAGGAATGGAAACTGCGGCAGCACCACCGGAACTTTATCGTCGACCGTCAGAAAATGTCGCTGACGCGTCAGGCGCTGTTTAGTCATTGTCTGCCGCTGCGGCGCAACGTCAAAGCCACCGACGAGGTGATGGACGCACCATATTGTGTGGCGGTCGACGAAGCTGAAAACCGGTTGCACGTTCAAAAAGCGGTGATGACCCATCTGGTAAATCAAACGGAACTTCAATCGCTGGCGAAAGGTAAAACGCATGTCAAATAAAATCGTCTTGGCTTTTTCGGGTGGGCTGGATACCAGTTACTGCCTATGGCATTTGAAAGAGGCCGGTCACGCCGTGCACACCGTATTCGTCAACACCGGCGGTGTGACGGACGAGGAGTTGGCACAGATTGAATCGCGGGCCCGCCAGTTGGGCGCCGCCGAGCACCGTACCATTGACGCCGGCGAGGATTTGTGGCGCGAGTTTGTGATTCCGCTCATCTGGAGCCATGCCCGCGTGCATGACCAATATCCGATGCTGTGCAGCGACCGATACGTGATCGTCCGCAAATGCCTGGAGATCTGCCGCGAATTGGGCACCAACCGATTTGCCCACGGGTGCACGGGAATGGGCAACGATCAGCTGCGATTCGATCAAACGGTGCGGAGTCTTGGCGAGTTTGAAATTGTGGCACCCATTCGGGACTTGCAATCGCGAGTCAAGCAGGTCCGCGATTTTGAAATTGACGCGCTTCGCCAGGCGGGCTTTGACGTACCGCAGGCCAGCAGCCGCTACTCGATCAATGAAAACCTGCTTGGGGTAACAATTTCCGGCGGCGCCATTGATCGCTTTCAAGCACCGGACAGCGACACGCATCGGTTGACGTGGCCTGCGTCGAAATGGCCGGACGATCCGTTGGAAATGCACATCGATTTTGAGCGCGGCGTCGCCACGAAAATCAACGATGTCGAAATGGCGGGGCCCGCGCTGCTTGGTCAGCTGAACCAGGTGTTTGGTCCGTACGGTGTCGGACGTCACCTATATACGGGAGATGTGAGCATTGGCTTGAAAGGCCGTATCGTGTTCGAGTGCCCGGGACTGGATGTCTTGATCACGGCGCATCGGGCGTTGGTGGAGGCGATCAACACGCGCTATCAAAATCAATTCCGGCACATCGTCGCCGCCCGCTGGGCGGAATTGGTTTACACCGGTTTTTTCTACGAACCTCACAAATACGACCTGGAAGCCTATTTGGAGAATTCCCAGCAGCATGTAACAGGCAGGGTGACGGTCTCCACGGCCGGTGGCTCGGTATGGGCCGCCGCGATTGAGTCACCGCATTTGCTGACGGACCCGGAGTCGGTCTATGCGCAAAGTTGCAACTGGTCGCCCGAGGAAGCTGTCGGCTTCATCAAGCTATTGGGACAAAGCTCGACATTGTCGGCGCGCGTCAACGGCGTTGCCCAACCATCGTCAAGGACATCTGCCATTACGGTGTAAGCAAATGGGCGACGATTCGCAAACCATCCTGGACATCCTATCGAAGCTGGTCGCCTGCGATACGCAGAATCCACCGCGCGACATCGGCGTCGACCACCCGATCTGGCCGGTGATCCGACAATGCCTGCCGGACGATTTGGATTGTTCGGTTGCGGATCATGGTCGCGGACGCGTCTCGCTGTTGGCACGACGCGGTCGCCCCCGAGTCCTGTTCCAGGTTCATCTCGACACGGTGCCGGCCGGTGCCGGCTGGAGCACGCCGCCGTTACAGTTGACGGTTGTTGGCCAGCGGGCGTTTGGCCGCGGCACGTGTGATGTGAAGGGCGCGGCGGCCTGTCTGATCGCGGCGTTCGCAAAGGCTAGGGGCGACTTGGCCATCTTGTTTACGACGGACGAAGAAGGCAGTGAAAGCTGTTGCGTAACCGAGTTCTGCCGTTCCGGTGAGCTGGAGCCGTTTGAATGCGTGGTCGTGGCCGAGCCGACCCGATGTCGAGCCGTATCCGGTCACCGGGGTTACCTTTCGGTGAGCGGTCAATTTGTCGGCGGCGGGGGGCATACTTCCGATGCCGGCCGGTTATCGGAAAGTGCCAACCATCGGGCACTCGGTTGGGGGGCAACGGCTTTAAAGATCGCCGCCGAATTTGAACGCAGCGAGCTGGACGGCCAGAGTTGCTGTTTTAACGTAGGGCGAATCGACGGCGGAATCAAAAACAACATGGTGGCTGACAGTTGTCACCTCAGTTGGAGCGCGCGAGTTCCGCCCGGGCGTGACCAACAGCAGTTATTGACACGGCTGACCCAGGACAAGGCGTTTGTCCATTGGCAAACTCGTTTCGCCGGAAACCCGCTGCCGGCCGACCGTCGCCAGCTGGAATGTGTCAATCGCTGGATCTCCGATTGCGATCTGGCAGCCGGCGATCCGGTTGATTTCTGGACTGAAGCGTCGATCTTTTCCTCGTTTGGAAAACCGGCGATCGTTCTGGGCCCCGGCGACATTGGCCAGGCGCATGCGCCTGATGAATGGGTAGACGTTCGCCAGTTGGATCTTGCGGTCCAAGCCTATGCGCGGATCAACAAATATGCAGGTGACATCGCCAAATGAAAACACGAGACGTAATCATTGAATTGTTCAGCCAGTTGGGCAATAGCCGCGAAGCGCGGGAATACCTTCGCAAATTCAGCAGCAAGGACTCGTACCAGTTTGCTGTGATCAAGGTCGGCGGCGAAGTCATCCAGAACAACTTGCCGCAACTCGCATCGGCGCTGGGATTTTTGCACCACGCCGGTTTGTTTCCCATCGTGCTGCACGGTGCCGGCGCCCAGCTGACTCAGGCCTTATCGGAAGCGGGCATTTCCGCCGAAAAAGTAGACGGCATGCGAGTCACGACGGCCGAAGTCATGTCGGTGGCCCGCCCGGTTATCTACCGGCAAAATCTGGCGCTGGTCGACGCGCTGGAACAACTGGGCATTCGCACCCGGTCCCTGCAACACGGTGTATTTGAGTGCGACTACGAAAACCAGCAACGTTTGGGGTTTGTCGGTCGCGTGACGGCCGTTCATTTGGAGAGCATCAAGTCCGCCATCCAATCCGGCGCATTGCCGATTGTGACGTGTCTGGGAGAATCGCCCAGCGGCCAAATGATGAACATCAATGCTGACGTTGCGGCCCGCGAACTGGTGCTGGCCATCAAACCCTACAAAATTATTTTTCTGTCGCCCACGGGAGGACTGCTGGACGAGCAAGGCCGGATCATGTCGGCCATCAACCTGGCGACTGATTATGACCGGTTAATGAACGCGGCCTGGGTCCACTCCGGCATGCGACTCAAGCTGGAACAGATTGGTCAGCTGTTAACCGAACTGCCCGCATCGTCATCCGTTTCCATCACATCAGCCAACAATCTGACGCGCGACTTGTTCACGCATAAC
>JBFILF010000419.1:0-5017 GCA_041599835.1 Pirellulaceae bacterium | reverse complement strand
TTCAACATCCGTTTGGGGGTCACCGCGGTGCCGTGGCGAAGTCCGATTACAAGCTGACTTTGCCCGGCCGCATATCGGACAAGTTGCGATTTGCTGTAAGGCTTGCCATAGGGTTTTCCATTTCGATAGCCGCGTATCAAACCGTCGGCGTCATACGCCACTGCCAGGTGCACGGCACTTTGGGCATTTGTTTCATCGGGGCCGTTAAAATCGGCGGTCCGCAAAAAGAAATTGGAACCGGCCAGCCATTGCCGCGGAACTCGCTCGCCGAAAACGATCGAATCGAAACTGTTCCCCTGCAGATCCTGAATCGTCAACGCGCCCCCTCCACGCTGGTTCAGGTTGAGCAGACGCAAACGAACCTCCAGTGTCTTTTCGCTGATCTCGCGTCCGATCGGCGGCGTGGAAAAAAAACCGTTTCCGTCCAAGTTCAATCTGCCGTCCTGCAACGTGGCGCTACCGTGCAGTTTGCCGTGCAACTTGCCAATGGTGTCATTTAATCCCTGAGAAAAATCCCACCGGGCAAAAGGTTCGGGGCCATCTGTCGACTGGGCATCCACTTCCCGTTGTGCCAGCAATTTTTTTCTGGCCGGACTCAAAATCTGGTCCAGCTCCGTTTCATGGCTGGCGATAAGTTCACTCAATTCTTGCTTCCAATTGGCCGAGCCTCGACGCTCGGCAGCTATGGTCCGGACATAATTCACAAGCGCATCGAGTTCTTCATTGTCCGGTCGCCGGCCCAGTGCCGTTTGAAACATATGGACGATCCGTTCGCGGTCATCGCCGATTGGCTGATGGGATCGTAAGGACTCGGCCCAGGCCGCCGCCAAACTAAATGTCAGCGGATCATTCAGCAGAGTCAGCGACTGCGCCGGCACGTTGGTTACTGTGCGGCGCCCGACGGTCGCAAAGGGAACAGGCGCGTCAAAAGTCTGCAAAAACGGATCGAGCGAATTGCGCCGCGACATCACGTACACACTTCGCCTGCGACCCTTTCCGGGCGCCATTCCGGGTCCGTGCATCGTACGGTCAAGTTGCCCGGAAACAAACAACAACGCGTCGCGAATGGCTTCGGCTTCAAGTCGCCGCGAACGTGCGTGTGATAGCCACTTGTTTTGCGGGTCGTTGAGTTTCGCTTGCTCCGATGCCTGCGAACTTTGCTGCCAGGTCTGCGATGTCAACATCAAACGAATCATTTGCTTGATCGACCAACCGTTGTCCACCATGCGGCGGGCAAGGTAATCCAGCAGCTCCGGATGTGAGGGCTGGGCGCCGAGTCTTCCCAAGTTGTCCGGTGTCGCCACCAGCCCTTCGCCGTACAACCAATGCCAGATCCGGTTGACGATCACTCGCGCCGTCAATGGATTATCGGGTCGCAGCAGATCACGAGCCAGCTGCAACCGCCCGCTATCCGAAACGTCATAGTGTGCCGCATCCACTAGCTCCAGAAACCGGCGCTGGACAACCTCTTCGGGCTTTCGGTGATCGCCCCGGTCAAATAACGGTTGATCATACGCGTCGGCTTCCAGAATTCCAGGAACACGCGTCGGCAGCGGAATTTGTGATTCAAGCTGACGATACGTCTCGATCAGCGATTCCAGTTGCGGATGGTGCTCGACCTCATTCGGCAACAGGCCGTCACGCAGACAAGCATCGAGATAACTGGCCTGAGCATTCGATGCGCTGCCGTCGCGCCAGGCGCTTATGGTTACGCGCAGCGATTCTGCCAGGCAATCGGCAAGGTCCGCAAAGGATTGCGGCGGATGATTGGCCGCCAACTCAAACAGGGGACGAGCAAATTCAAGTGTCTCGTCGGGTGGAGCTGGCAAGCCTTTTTTTCGCAGCATCACCTGGCGTACTCCGAACCAGGACCGCTGCGGATTCTTCACGGTGAGTGGCGCATCGCGGGCGGTCACCATTTCCAGGTGAATTTGATCACCTTTCCAGTATTCAAGATTAAATCTGTGCCAATACCATTTGTTCCGTTGAATGGTATGAATCGGATAAACCGTGCCATCCCGCGGGTAATTCTGTACCACGTAACGGACCATTGACTCACCGCCGCCCGTTAGCCGGAACCACACCTCGTAATCATCGTCCAACTCGACGCGAGGTGAAGCCAAAACCGCGCGGTGACGGGTGCTAAGCCGGTGCGAATAGACACCTGCGGGATAGATAGCCCCTACGATCCGCTCGCCTTGCGGTTCCACCACGAATTCACCGGCAGCGGATGGTTGATCGGCAAGGCCGTTCCCGTAATGGAACCATTCCGCATAATCATCAGGCTGGCTCAAGTCCCAGCGCATGGCCGGCGCCGGGCGATCGTTGGTTGACAACGACTTTTGGTATGCCTGCCAGTTATCCAGTTGCGATTGCCAGGAACTGGCAAAGTCACCATCCTGGTCCACCTGTTGTTTGACAGTTTTCAAGATTGACAGTAACGGCTGGTCTTGGCGTGAATTGTCGTCGAGCCTTGGCATCTGATCGACGTGATCTGCCAATTGATCAGCCAGTGCATCGGCATTTGCCAACCACGCATTGGCCATCCGCTGTCGAAGTTCGCGCTTCAAACTAACCAGCTGATTCTGGTTTTTCAGTTGTCGATCGTTGGTGTTCACATCGAGCATTGCTGGTCGGCAGGAACCGAGGATGCCGAACAAGGCGTAATAGTCGCGCTGGCTGATGGCGTCGAACTTGTGGTCGTGACAGCGGGCACATGAAATAGTCAATCCCAAGAATGTCTTGCCAAACACATTAATCTGGTCGTCGGTAAAGCGGACTTTTTCGTCCAAAGCGTCCGTGGGTGCAAATCCGTGAAACACTAATCGCCAATGGGCGATGCCGATGGCCGATTCGTTAATTCCCATCTCGGAATTGATCCTGGGCTGGGCCAGCAAATCGCCCGCGATGTGTTCGCGGACCAGTTGATCGTACGGCACGTCGTCGTTGAACGCGCGAATCAAGTAGTCGCGATATTGATAGGCATGTGGAACGGCCGGATCTCCTTCGGAGCCGTGCGAATCGGCATAGCGGACCAAATCCATCCAGTGCCGGGCCCATCGCTCACCAAAATGCTGCGACGACAGCAAATCGTCGATCAGTTGCTCGGTGGCATCGACCCGCTTGTCATTGACAAAGGCTTCGATTCGTTCTGGTTGCGGCGGCAATCCGATTAACGCGAACGACAAGCGTCGGATCAGGGTGCGACGGTCTGCCGGGGCGGCCGGCGATAAATCATGTCGTTTCATTCCCTGGTAAATGAATCGGTCAATTGGATGATCGGACCAATCATTTGGAGGCGGCAGCTCCGGATTTTTAACCGGTTGCAAACTCCACCAGGCGAGACGGTTGGCAAAGGTGGTTTCCCACGACGTAGCCTGGGTCAATTGTTGCGCCGTGGGCGGGTCGTCTCGTGGATCGATGGCGCCCTGCTCAATCCACTGGCGAAAATCAGCTACGACTTGATCGTCTAGCTTGGGCCCACCATCCGGCATTTCCAATCCGTCGATTTCGTGTCGCATGACTTTGAGCAACAAACTGGCGTCGGCGTCACCTGGCACCACGGCGGTCCCCTCGCCGGATGGCGTCCGAATGCCATCTCGAAAATCCACGGCCAACCCGCCTTCGGCGTTTTCGGCACTGTTGTGGCAGCTATAACATTGCTCGATTAAAACCGGACGAATGCGCGATTCAAAAAATTCCAGTTTTTCATCGAGCGGGGGATTTTGTTGCCCGCTGCACGTTTCAACATTGACCGCGGCCCCGATCAGCGCGGTGAGGAAAACTGTCTGTAAGCAAAAACGCGGTTGTTGCATGATCAAGCAAGAATGTCATGAACGACGTGTCCGTGGACGTCCGTCAATCGATATCGACGACCCTGGAAACGGTAGGTCAGCCGTTCGTGGTCGATCCCCAATAGATGCAATATCGTCGCTTGAAAATCGTGGACGTGCATCGGATTCTCCACCACATTGAAACCAAATTCGTCGGAACTGCCATAAGTCACGCCGGGTTTGATGCCGCCACCGGCCATCCATATCGTGAATGCATACGGATGATGGTCCCGCCCCCACATTTTTGTGTCATTGATGTTGCCTTGCAGAAAGGGCGTGCGCCCAAACTCGCCGCCCCAGATTACCAGCGTCTCGTCCAGCATGCCGCGTTGGGCCAAATCCTTGATCAGCGCCGCCGACGGCCCGTCAGTATCAAAGCATTGTATTTTGAGTTGCGAATTCAAATTGCGGTGTTGATCCCAGCCTGCATGCATCACTTGAATAAAGCGCGTGCCCCGCTCGGCAAGCCGTCGTGCCATCAGGCAGTTATAAGCAAACGAACCCTTACGGAGCACATCCGGTCCGTACATGTCCAGAATGTGTTTCGGTTCCGTTGAAAAATCGGTCAGTTCGGGCACCGACGTCTGCATCCGATAAGCCATCTCGTATTGGGCGATTCGCGTTTCAATCTCCGGGTCGCCCACAGCCGATAATCGTTGCTGGTTCAGCGCGGCCAGGTCGTCCAGCATGCCACGGCGCACGTTGCGGCTGAGGCCAGGCGGATCGGACAGATACAGCACCGGCTCGCCGGCTCCGCGGAACTTGACGCCTTGATGCGTGGTGGGCAGGAACCCGCTGCCCCAGTAATAGTCGTAAAAGATTTGGCCGCATGAGGCTTCTTTATCGCGAGATGTCATTGCGACAAACGCCGGCAACTCGTCGGTTTCACTGCCCAACCCATACGACAGCCAGGCGCCCATACTGGGCCGGCCGGGCCGTTCATCTCCGGTTAAAAAATAGGTAATGGCCGGCGCGTGATTGACTTGCGTGGTATGGATGGATTTGATGAAGCACAATTGGTCGACGATTTCAGCGGTATACGGCATGAAATCGGACACCGTGGCGCCACACTGGCCATGTCGCGCAAAATTGGTGATTTCTCCCAATACCGGCCGGTCGGTTTGACCGGACGTCATCGTGCTGAAGCGGCGGCCGCCGACGATTTCGTCCGGTATCTGACGCCC
>JBFILF010000418.1:0-5024 GCA_041599835.1 Pirellulaceae bacterium | reverse complement strand
TGCAAATCGTGTGCCCGAATTGTCTCGGTTGCCGCTGAATACGTTCAGTTTGCGGCCGATTGTCGTCCCTTGTCGCCGGTTCCATATGCAGGTGTCAAAAATCCATCCATCCTGGTTGTTTTACGCCCACCGTTCCGCTGGCCGGATCCGCGCGTTGATTCACCCAAGCTGAATCTCTGATAGATTGAAAACTGCCGGCTGTTTATCAGGTTATTCGTGGGATTTTTGCTGGGTCGGCGAAACGCCTGGTCGCGGCCAGCCGGCACGTTCAATTGTGGCACGCGCAATTAGGGCGGTTTCAGAGTGCCGTGTGTCCGGTATCACAGTCGGGAGCCAAACCTTGGATGACTTCAATTTTGATATGCAATCCATCCTCGATGCGATTCCGTTGTGGGTCATCGGGCTGGTTGTATTGGCGTTGTGCGGATTGGTGTTGTTTCTGCTGCTGCGGCGCCGCCAAATCAAGCCAGCGCCTGTTACCCGATCGAACATGTACTTGAATGTCGAATCGCTGGGGCAACACGGCACTGCAGCCGGAATGCGTGAATTGCAGTTTTACAACATTCCGGTGCGGTTGGCGGCCATCGTGATCGCCCCAGTAGGGCGGGATCGTGCGACGCCGCACCACGAGGATGCAGAACAACTTCTCGAATCCATTGTTCCGGGAATTGACGAGGTCATTCGCAGCCATCGACCGGAAATCCGTGTCTGGCCGGCCCAGCTCAGCGTGCAGGGATTCACCCAGGCGTTTTTCAACCATGTGGCACTTCCTGGCCAACAAGGAAAGGGCACGCCCTGGTGCAGCCTGGCTGGCAAATTCATGACACACGGTCATGCCTTTGTCGCGGGGCTCGTATTTCGATCAGAGAAAGCCAACGGTGTCGGACAGGTCGCGGTTCGGCACGAAGCCCAATGGCTGGATATGCTGCGATTGCCCAAGAATTCCGATTAGCAACCCAACGATTCCGACTGTTTCTGCAAAAGCGCTCGCGGCAGGGACTACCTTACATGTTTTCGCGAGTACTTACACGCTGCTCGGTCGTTCCTTTGTAACTGCACGGCGAGCTGCCGCCCATTGGCAGGATTATGATCGAAAAAAATCACAACCGGAGGGAATCCGTGAATTATTTAGAAACCGCGCCATGGCGACCTGTGACAAAATTGTTTGCCATGGTTGCGGTGCTTGTGGTGGCGACTTACGCCGACCTGGCTGCAAATGATTTCCTGGTTTCGTCAAGATTCAGTAATAGCGTGCTACGCTACGATTCATCCGGTGCATTCGTGGAAGTGTTTGCCTCGGGACCGGAATTGGCCAATCCCAATGGGATTGCGTTCGGCCCCGACGGACATTTGTATGTGGGCCTGGGCGACCTGTCCAAGGTGCTGAAGTACAACGGTGGCACCGGCGCTTTCATTGGCGAGTTTGTCTCCGCTGGCAGTGGCGGACTATCGGGAGTACGCGACCTTTTGTTCGGTCCCGACGGAGATTTGTACGTGGCGTCGGGTACTTCGGATCAGGTGCTGCGATACGACGGAACCTCGGGTGCGTTTGTGGGAGTCGCAGCGTCGGGTAACGGTCTGAATGGCCCCGTTGGGCTTGTATTTGATTCTGACGGGACGCTGTTCATTGCTGCCGCCCTCAGCAACCTCGTGTATGTGTTCGACAATGGCGTGTTCGTGCAGTCGTTCAACGCGGGAATTACCCATTCCAATTCGGTTGGTCTGGCTTTCAACTCGGCCGGGCAATTGTTGGTATCGCAGTCCGTCACCAACGAAGTACTGGCCTTTGATCCAGACACGGGCACGTTTCAAGGTGTCTTCATCAACGGACCCGCGGGCACGCCGATTTACATGCAGAGTTCACCGGACGGCGGGCAGTTGTTGGTCGGAGCGTTTTCAACCGATAGTGTGTGGCGCTACAACGCCGACACCGGCGCGCTGATTGATCAAATCGTAGCGCCCGGCAGTGGTGGACTGGACGGAACGCATGACATTGCCTTTTTTCCGCCAGTGGCTGTGGAACCCGATGGATTTGCCACCACAATCGGGCGCGTGAATTCAGGAGGCTTGTCCGAGCTGATCGACAGCGACGATCAATACCTAGTGCTCGATCCCACGTTCACCGTCAGTCGTTACCAGCTGGAAATGACCGTCGACGCAACCTCAGTTACCGATTCACCGTGCGGCCTGGCATTTACGTTGGAAGCCAAGATGTTTACGACTGTTGGCACGGTCCAGCAAAAAATTGAGCTGTTCAATTACGTAACGGCTGCGTATGAAACGTTGGATACGCGCTTGGCCACGACAACTGATTCGACGGTAACGGTGTTGCCGAGCGGAGATCCAACCCGCTTTGTGGAAACGGGAACAGGCGCGATGCGTGCCCGCGTCAGTTACCAAAACAGTCTCCCGTTTTGGGTGACGCGGCTGGTAAATCTGTATCTGCCATTTCGGACGCGCGTCGATCAGATTGTTTGGACAATCACGCCGTAGGCAACGGGCGGCGCTCGGTGAAGCGGCGCGCTGTCAAATCAGTGCGTGGTGAGCGCGCCGGTGATCGTCGGTTGAGCCAACGGCAAATTGATGCCGGCCGCTTTCGAAGCAGAAAATGTGGCGGGCTGGTGCAAGCGGCCAACCACGACTTTTTGAAATTCGTCGCGGGGCATTTCGCATGCGCCAAATCGGCGCCAATGTTCCGTCATGAATTGACAATCGATGTATTGAAAGCCGTCCGCTAGAAGTTTTTCGGCCAGTTTCACAAAGGCAATTTTGCTGGCGTGATCGGTACGGCAGAACATGCTTTCCAAGAAAAACACGTCTCCCAGCGCCACTCCATAGCCTCCACCAACTAACTGGTCTCCCTCGTACGCTTCGACGCTGTGGCCAAATCCCATTTCGTGCAACGACATGTAAACTTCGTATATGGTTTTGGTGATCCACGTCTTTTTGCGGTCAGCGCATAACCGCAGTACTTCCGAAAAATCACGGTTGAAGTAAATACCAAGCGAATGATTTCGCAAATAGCCCTTCAGCCGTTTGGAGACATGCACCTGGTCGGTTCGAATCACGGCCCGTTGCGGCGGGCAGTGCCAAACGATTCCACCGTTGGGCTCGCCCGTGGGAAAAATCGCTTGGGCGTAACCGCCCAGCACGCGCTGTGGCGTCAGCGGATACATCTCGTGCAGCTTGGTGATCGCGGGTGTCGCCCCCCCGTACAGCCACACGATAGGTCGCAGGCAACATTGTTGCAGCCAGCGACGGGGCGCCCCGGCGCGGTGTTTGACCCGCGACAGGAATGGACGCAGTTGGTTTTGCCAAATATGGTTTGTCGATGGGTTGGTCATGATGGTTTGCCCGCTAACTCAGGTCGTTCACACAGCGTGGACCGCCGCCTGAAATTATGAGTTGCGAACGGCTGCCATCTTGGCGTCCGGGTGGACCCAGCGAGTACGGCGGCACAAATCCATTCCGGTTAGCGCGGATTTATGGTTAGCGCCGCGCCCCGATTCGCAACGAAATCGTAAACGCGGTTGGCCTGCCAGAAGCTGATACCGGCTGCCAGATCCAGGCGGAGACTGCACAAAATTGGCAAATTCGTCTAAAATTTGTCCTCCACTTACTGTCGGCGAGCATGTCGATCGCACCGAAACAAAGGAAGACTTAAAGGCATCATGGCTGATTCAAAGACCAAATCCCGGCGCCGGGCCAACGGAAAAACGAAAAACGGAAAACCAAAAAACGGGAAATTGACGCTGGCCCAAACGGCGGACAAATTTGATTGTTACCAGCGCTCAGTGCAGTCCCCGGAACACGAGATTGAGTTTTTTGAGCAGGCTTTTAAAGATGTTTTTGGCCGTAAACCGCTGACGTTGCGGGAAGATTTCTGTGGTACCTTCGCGGTTTGCTGCGAGTGGGTCCGCTCGCACGCGAAACGCACGGCCGTTGGGGTGGATATCTGCCAGGATACGCTGCAGTGGGGCCGCGACCATAATCTGGCCAAACTTAAATCCAGACAACAAAAAAGGATCCGCTTGCTGGCTCAAGACGTGCGAAAACGCAACCGCCCGGCGGTGGATGTGTTGGCGGCACAAAATTTTTCGTTTTGGGTGTTCAAAACGCGGCCACAACTGTTGGAATACCTGACCGTCGCGCGCTCCAATCTGCGGACCGAAGGCGTCATGATTATGGACATGATGGGAGGCGGCGACTGTTACCTGGAAAAACACGTCGACAAGCGCACGATTCGCAAAGGAAAACGGGGATTCAAATATTATTGGGAGCAGGCCCGTTTCAACCCGGTCAACGCCGATGCCAGCTTTTACATCAGTTTTAAGTTCAACGACGGTAGCCGTCTCAAACGCGCCTTTGAGTATCATTGGCGGTTCTGGACAATCCCCGAAGTCCGCGAATTGTTGGAGGAAGCAGGCTTTAGCGAATCGCACGTCTATTGGGAAGTCGAAGACGAGGACGGTGAAGACAGCGGCATCTGGGAACGATCCGAAGAAGTTCCCAGCAATCCCAGCTGGAGTAGCTATATCGTGGCCGTCAAATAAACCGCCATCGAACATATTAAGGCCGTCCGCCGTCAAATAAACGCCGTCAGCAAAAATAAGTCGGAGCGAAAAGGAGCATAAGCGCGAGGCACGCTCTGACCAGCGGTTTGCGACCATTATGGAACCGTGCAATCCATCATTTCCCGCGACCAGCTGCGTCGCATCAACATCGTCGGTACCAGTGGCAGCGGCAAGACGACTGTCGCGCGTCAGCTGGCCAAAATCCTCGGACATCCGTTGATTGAAATGGATCGCTTGTACTGGGGCGCCGATTGGCAGCCTGTGGACGACGATCAATTCTTTGAAAACCTGGAACGTCAAACTAGCGGCGAACAGTGGATCGTTGACGGAAACTACAGTCGTGCCGAACTCATCAAGTGGCGCAACGTGACCGCCATCATTTGGCTGGACTATTCGTACATGCGGACCGTGTCACAGGCTTTGCGAAGGGCCGTTTCACGTTCCGTCAGC
>JBFILF010000417.1:0-5029 GCA_041599835.1 Pirellulaceae bacterium | reverse complement strand
TCGCCGATTCACTCGGGGCCCTACGCCAAGTACGGGCATTTGGGCCAGGCCGCCGCTGAAATGGACGAATGGGTCGAATCCGTGGACCCCATGATTCCAAAACATGAGTCGGGTCACCCGATTCAACATCGATTCACGCGCGCCATTCCCACCAGTCAATGCATTGTTTGTCACGTGCACCCGGGGACCAACGTGATGAACAGCTATCTCGGTTACATGTGGTGGGATCAGGAAACCGATGGCGAATTGATGTATCCGCACGAGCCTAAAGAAATCACGGCCGAGGATTACACCCAGGGCCAGATGCTTAATCCCAACGAAGGGGCCGTCCGCGGCAAATGGATCGAGCCAGAGTTTCTCAACCGCACTGTCGAACTCAATTCACAACTAGAACATACCCAGTTCGCCGATTTTCATGGTCACGGCTGGGTGTACCGGGCGGTGTTCAAGAAAGACCGCCAAGGCCGGTTGCTCGACAAGGAAGGTAATGTCGTCCAGCACGCCGGCAGCGAGCAACTGCAACGAGCCATCGCGATGCCGCAATATGTGCAGCAGATCTATCGCGAGCGGGACTGGAGCGATCCGGCAGATCTGGAACGAGTGATGCAAATGGAGCATGAATTGCAAAAGATGCGACACCAGGTCCCGGTGCACATGTTGGACATCCATTTGGAAAAAGGCATGCATTGCGTCGATTGTCACTTTGTGCAAGACGCGCACGGAAATGGCAAACTGTATGGCGAAGTCCGCGCGGCGATTGAAATTACTTGCCGCGATTGCCACGGCGAGCCGGGCCGCCGCGCCGTGGAGTACGTCAATGGGCAACCCGAAATGCGGACCAGCGGGCCGGCAGCCAACTCGGACGTGCCGCCCCGTCGCGGACTTAACCTTTTGGCCTTGCGCACGCCGTCAGGCAAGCGGCGATTTGAGCTGCGCGGCGACCAGCTGATCCAAAATTCCATGGTGGACGCCGAATTGAGCTGGCCAGTATCGCAGGTGGCTGACACCATCGATCCGGCGAAGCCCGATTACAACGCGCGTGCAGCGCTGGCCAAAACGGTGCGATTCGAAGGCAACCGGTTTGCCTGGGGCGACCTGCCGCCGGACCCATCCCTGTGCGCTCATTCCTCGGAGAGGGTCAGCTGCATCTCCTGCCACTCGGCCTGGAACCAAAGTTGTTTTGGGTGTCATCTGTCGCAAAAGGCCAATCGCAAGACGCCCAATTTGCACTTCGAAGGCGACGTGACGCGAAACGCGATTTCCTACAATTTTCAAACCCTCCGCGACGACGTCTACATGTTGGCCCGGGATGGCAACGTGACCGGCAACCGGATTGGTCCGGCCCGTTCGTCGTGCGCGATCCACGTAGGCTCGTATAACCAGAACCGCGAGTCGATATACGTGCAGCAGCAGACGATTTCAGCCGAAGGGCTCAGCGGCATCGCCTTCAGCTCCAACGTCCCGCACACCGTGCGCGGCGCCGAGGAAACCAAAAATTGCAGTGACTGCCACGTCTCGGTCAACAACGACAACAACGCTTTGCTGGCCCAGTTGCAGATGCTGGGCACCAACTACACAAACTTCATCGGCCGCTACTGCTGGGTGGCGGCCGGGGATCACGGAATATTCGCGGTCCCCGTCACCGAGCAACAGGAACCCCAGGCAGTGATCGGCAGCACTTTGCACGAGTTGGCCTTTCCCAAGGAATTCGAAGAGCACGAGGAGCGGCACCACGAACTGGAAGGCGAACACGAACACCCCGGCATCGATATTGGCGACAAGATCCGGCACCCGCTGAAAAAACACGAAGTCGAAATGGTTCAGCTGCGAGGCGAGTTTTTGTACGCGGCTTGTGGCAAGGACGGCGTGCGGATTTACGACGTGGCCAACATCGACAACAAAGCATTTTCGGAACGCATTCTTACGGCGCCGTTTTCACCGGTTGGCCAGCGCCTGTTTGTCAAGACCGCCGATGCCGCGTATGTGGCGGCGCCGACCACCATCGCCCCCGATCCGACGCGAACGCACAAACCCGAAAACGACGAACCGACGATTTCTTCCATTTACGCTTACATCTACGTCGCCGATCGGCAGGAAGGCCTGATTCTGGTCAACGTGGGCACGTTGCTCGACGGCAACCCGACCAACAACTTCATCGAGCGCGAATTGACGTTTAACCCCAACGGCATTTTGCGCGGCGCGGAATTTGTCAACATCGTCGGCAATTACGCATACGTTTGTTGCGAAGCCGGCTTGGTGGTCGTTTCGATCGAGGATCCCAAGCGGCCTTACGTGACGTCGATTGTCGATCACCACGTGCTGCATCATCCCCACGACGTTCAAGTGCAATTCCGGTACGCGTTCGTTTGCGATGAGGACGGTATCAAGGTGTTGGACGTAACCGACTTGGCGCAACCGCGGCCCGTGGCGGAAATGGAACTGCATGAAGCGCACCATATTTACTTGGCGCGAACCTATGCGTATGTAGCCGCCGGCAGCCAGGGCCTGGTGATTCTCGACATTACCCACCCGGAACGGCCGAGCATCGATCAGGTGTATAACGCCAACGGCAAAATTTGCGATTTGCACGACGTCAAACTGGGGATCACCTACGTCAGCCAGTTTGCCTACCTGGCGGACGGTAAAAACGGATTCCACGTGGTGCAACTGACGTCGCCCGAAACGCCCGGCAACAACGGTTTCAGCCCGCGTCCGACGCCCAAGCTGATCGCCAGCTTCAAGATTCCCAAGGGCGGTCACGCGCTGGCCATTTCCGAGGGCGTGGATCGCGACCGGGCGGTGGATGAATCGGGCCATCAGATCGCCGTGTTTGGGCGCGTGGGCGCGCGGCCGCTGGATCGCGCCGACATGGAACGATTGTTCCTGCGGATGAATCAGCTGTGGACGGTAATCGACGGTCGTCGCCAGTACGCGATCGAAGACCGGCAGCAGCGCGAGCGGCACCTGCAACAGCAGTTAGAGCAGTTCTATGGCCCCAGCCGTGTCGGCGAAACACAAGCGCCTAGATTACCGCCCCATCGCCGCTAACATTCGGCGAGAAAGCGTCGAGGCTCCGTCGTGCTCAACTGCCGACCCGTTGGCTAGTTACCGTTGAGCCGCGCCAATTCTGCCGGCAATGCCTGACCAAGCGCCCGCAAATGGGTTACAAACTCACGCGGATCAAACTGGTCGATCGCTGCAAATGTTATCGCTTGCTGGCTGGTGATGTCCGGATTGAGTTCGGTCAATATTGACTGCAGCTCCTCTTCGAGTACCTGCTCTTTCAGCATGGTAATCGGTTCGCCATTTAGTTCATTGATGAATGTCGTTGTCCTTAAATGCGACTGAACAAACCGGGCAAGAATTGGATCGGCGTCCTCTGCGACTGTAATTGACCGTGGCTGGGATCCAGCCGGCAAACTTAAGTCGCCGACCGATTGTTTGAGATTATGAAAGGCAGCGCCAAATGCAGAATCGTATCCCGGAAATGGCGCGGACACCATCACGCGCAGTTCGCCATAGATTGCGTCAATGGCCCAGGCGATCTGCCGCGCCGAGTGATAGTCCATGACGGCCGATTCGATATTCAAATGATTATCCGATGAAGCACCACACAGTGACTTCAATACGCTTTCAGCGTCGGCTCTTCCGAACGATCGTTTATTTAGTTCGTTGAGTTTTTTATCCAGCCATTCGATGGATTCGTTTAGCTCGGCAAGTTCCGCGGCACGGCCAAACGGCTGATCATTGAGTACCGATGTCAACTGTTGTTGAATGCCATGCAAGTGCGCCACAGAGTCCGCGCCCGCTAATTGGTGCATGGCCGGATCTAACAAAGCCGTCGGCCAGAACTGCAGCGGTGGTCGTCCAGGTTGCCGGTTCGACGCCTGCTGCTGGCGCCAACTGTTCACTTTCAAATCGTGGTGACACGCAAGACAATCGAAGACGGCAAACTCAGGCCATGGATGATTTTCAGCTTGTGCAAGCTCAATCACCAAATTCAATGACTCGCGATACGCGGTGATTGCTCCAAGCACGACCGCCTTACTCGAAGGGTATTCGGCCGCCTTTAGATTGTTTTCGCGTATGAAGTCATCCCGATATTCGAACGACTGGCCTTTTTCGTGGAGATAGCGCCAATGCCGAGGCATTTGTTTCGCATAGGATTCGATTTCTATCCCCGGCAACGGCGGATGGCCCGCGGCGTACATCTCATGAGTAATGACCTTACCTTGCGATGCGTTTCCAATGTGGCATGCAAAACACTGCTTGGCACGAATGACTGGGTCGCGAACGTCGACCATTCCATAATCCTCAGACTTTTCCTGCGGATCTTTTTGTCGCCATTCGGTTCGACCATGGACAGATCGCTCGTACCATTGTTGGGCAGGTCCATGGCACGCCTCGCATCCTACACCCAAACCGAATCGTTGCACGTCGAGCGAAAGCGATGTTTCATCGGGTTCACAATTGGCATGGCAATTAAGACACATGTGAGCAAACTGATACGCTGCAGACGATTTATCGGTCAATGCATTTTCGTTTGTCAAGTTTGCAAGCGCGTCAACATCGATCCCGAGTTTGCGGCAAATTTGCGCACTCAGTTCGTTGCTTTCACTCCACGTGACGTCCACTTGAAATTCCGGATCTATTTCTGAGTTAATTTGGAGTTGAGAATACTTGGCCGCTTCGTTTGCCAGCAAGTCATTGCTGGGAACGACTCGCAAGTAAGACAACGCGTGCACATCAGACTGGATCCATTGAATGTATTCGTGCAAATAAATAAATTCGGTGATTTTGTTGTTTCTATCATCGGGCGATGGCCGACTGTGGCATTGCGAGCAAGTCGATGTCCCGACCCATTTCCCATCCAGTTGCACGTTGAGGCGGATTGATTCGCGCGGTCGAACATTGGTCGGAGGATTGACGTGTGAAACGATTAACAATCCGAAAATGGGTCCGAGAATGGGAGTGAAGAGCGCTGCAAAATGACTTGGCTGCATCTGCTAATCTCCACGTGAAAGGTGCT
>JBFILF010000416.1:0-5054 GCA_041599835.1 Pirellulaceae bacterium | reverse complement strand
GATCGGCAGCTCCCTCAACTCCCGGCCCGCCGGGTTGAATGCCGGGCAACAGTCCGCTGGAACGATCGCCAGGTCGGACGAACGGATCGACTGCCGCCGCAAACTGATGAAAGCGGGCGTTTTTGGTCTGCACCCCATTGAGCGTCTCGTCGTATTGGCTTTGCGCTTCGCGCCCTACGGTGTAGGAAATGCCCGCGGCGGCCATCAGATCGCCTTCGTAGGTCGCGTCGATAAACATATTCGCGTAGTAAGTCTGGCCACTGAGCATGGTGATGGCAGCGATTCGCCCGTCATCCAACGCAACACCCTTGTGGCGCGTGCGGTCGAGCCACTCGTCACGATCCACCGGGATGCTGCTTTCCATCACTAGCTGTTCGAACACTTGCTCCGCCACATGCGGTTCGAACGTCCATGACTCAAGCTCGCCGTAATGTCTTCCCACGCGCCGATAGAACTCGCGTGACAACCCACCGATCGCCTGCTTGTTCCCGATGTCCGTCGCGCCCAGGCCGCCGCTAGACATTCCGCCAAGATGTTTGTCCGGCCCAACGAGAATAACTGTCTTGCCCATCCGCTTGGCCTGCACAGCGGCGATGACTCCAGCGCTGGTAAGACCATAGACGACGATGTCGTACCGCTGCGGCTGGCCGGAAGCCTCAACGGTAAACATGCAGAACGTGACCAAGGCGTAGACGACCTGTTTCAAAACAGTCTCCTTAAACCGTTGCCTGCTGTCTCGTGATTTTAAGTGCATGAGAAAGGGTGAGTTTTGAGCAAACACTGGGTTAACAACGCCGCTGTGTGGCATGATGTTCACTGAAGGGCTGGCATCTCCAGACGAATTTTGCTCAAGGAACCTTGCGGTGCTGCGACGAGTTGTTAACGGCGTTGCGAAGTGCTTGTTGGTGCTCCTTGCCGAACCCGCCGAATATCGAGACGCCTTTGGCTCCACCGGCAAGCGCCAGTTCCACCGCGCGGCCGATTTGGTCTGGTTTCAGTGAGTAGACTCCACTGTATAGAGGTCGATGCGACGGCACGCTGGTCACTCCTTCGCGGGTCGCCGTCTCAATCCAGTCTAAAGGCTCGTTGTAAAAGCTGTGATAAATCATGGGAAACACGGCGTCCAGATTCCAGCGCGGCCAGTCTTGACGGACCAGCCGGCGGGCCAATTGGGGAGTGGGAAAGACGGCGGCACTGATGATCTTCTTATGATCGTGTGCCACATCCGCCAAAGTGTTGACGATCTTCGTTACGCTATCCCACCGATATTTGCGCCAAACTGTCGACGCCGGGGGATCGGGCAGTTCGAGTGGATCAACGCCTTCCTGATTCTTGAATGTCTGGCGGCATGCCGAACAATAACAAAAATCAAACTCGGGATACTCCTTGTCCTGGACCAGTTTGTATTTCGGCTGAAGCGCAATGGGCAGAATAACATCGCAGTACCGAATATAGTCCAGATGGACACCCGCCAATCCGTCCATCTGCGCCAGGTTCGCAACGCGTTGTTTCAGGTATTCATGAACCTCCGGCCGAGACGGGCAAAGCCATTTGTAATAGTCAACGTACGGCGGTTTGTCGACGACGGATACACCGTTGCGACTGACGGTATACCAGTCGGGATGTTCCTTCTGCATCTCTCCGTTGTTGAGGGTCCACATCCAGGCATGAACCTCGATGCCTTCGTCGCGGGCAATCGGGACAACCTGTTGGTAACCGCCGCCCAGCAGTAGTCCATCAATTCCCGCGCTTCGAAAATCCGACAGAATCCGTTTTAACTCGTCATCCGTTTTTCCATCGAATCCGCCCCGCCATATCCAGTTCTTGATTGCCAAAGAGTTTTCGTGTTTTTCAGCGTTGAGCAAACCGTTGATCAGCGAGGTTCCCGCCAACCCACAGGCCCCGCGAGAGATGTTCATAAGAAACCGTCGTCTCGTCAAAAGCTCGTTCATGGCCACAATCCCAAAGTTGGTAGTGCCTTATTTTCGTGTTGTTATCAGCCGGAACGCATTAGCGTCCGGTTGAGGTGAAAAAACCGTGGGCTAGCGCCCTGCGGTTGATCGTTTCTTCGCGTGGCAACACATTGTTGAGGCACCACGCCAAAGTTGGTTTGATTTACTTATTCTTCAGAAATTCCTGAATGCTACATTCGCCTTTGAGGTAGCCCAATTCAACCAGAAATTTATCCATTTTTGCCACGGTATCTGCAAACGAAATATTTTCGTCTCTTCCATAATTAAAAAACCCGTGGCCCTTTCCTTCATAAATGTGCAAATCAGACCGCGACTCAACTGCTATCATCTTTGCCTGAAATTCTCTAGCTGTGGCTACCGAAATCAGCTTGTCATTGCTTCCAAGAAGCACAATCGCGGGCGGCATGCCGGCGCGAATGTTGTGAGCCGGTGATATTTGGCGCCAATACTCAATGACCGATTTGTTGCCCCATTGCCCAGGACTGTTGTCGTAAACGGGATTGAACAGAACCAGCGCGTTGGGCACGGCGGACACGGATGTGTCTTCCCCTTGTTCGTCGAATGCGCTGACCGTTGCCGTTGCCGCTGCCAGATGTCCACCCGCTGAACCGCCTGCCGCGACAAGACGATTGGGATCAACTTGATGCTTGGCGGCGTTGGCGCGCAGGTATCGCATGGCCGATTTGGCATCGGCAACGCACTGTTTAGGCGTTGCGCCGTGTGATTTTTTGGTGCGATAATCGGCCAGAATTGCAATCATCCCTCGCGACTTTAGATAATCAGCGTGCGGTTTGAATTGAGCTGGAGTACCGCCAACCCAGCCACCGCCAAAAAAGAAAATGATCGCCGGCCGTTTCTCGCGTTGCTCAACAAACTGAGGAACAAAAAAATAGAGGGAGAGATCATCTCCTCGACATTCTTTGAAGACAACCGAGTAGTCTTCACCAAATTGAGACTTGAGAAAGTCTTCTGTTGGCTGGTTCTGATGGCTTGGCAAACCTGAGCACAACAATATGAGCAACAAAATGGAATGGCAAGTCATTGCACTGATATTTAACGAAGGATCGAATGCTGTTTTCTAAAATGCAAACTTATTTGTCGTTAACAAACCGGCAGCCACAATCGAAGGAATGCTAACCTGGCGCCAATAGCAATAATGCCTTGTGCATTGAATCTGCTCGCAACATGGGTCTAGTCGATGTGTTTGCTGGCCCAGTCGCCGATCATGTTGAAATAATCGGACGGCATGCCCATTGTTAACAGGTTGTACCACTTGAAAAAATAATGATCGCGACCCGGATAAACCTTTATTTCGATCACGTGTCCCGTGGTTTCCTGAAGTTGCCTTAACACGGCGACCGACTTCTCCGTCGGTATGTTTTGATCGACGCTACCATAAACCGCGAGTAGGGGTACTTCCATTTGCGAAAGATAAGGCGTGGGATCATAGAAAATATCCGCCGCCCACCTTTGAAACTTCTCCCGCTCAAATTCGGCAACGTTCATGGATTGCACTTCACGCCATGGACCATCGAGCCTCTCCAGCTCAGCTTCCAGTTGTGATCGACGATCCGTCAACGGATCATTGGCCTCGGCGGCATCGCGGTAGTAAGTCCAGATCCTCATGCGAAGGTCCAGTATCTTTTCAATCAACTCTTCGTCGGTCACCCCACCCGCGATGAGTTCGTTCCTGATTTCCCAGCGGACCGCTTCATGGGCAATCATCGGCGGTCCTGATTTCATGATGACAAACCTGATTTGACGGTCGCGCACGGTGGTTTCCGGGGCCAGCCAGCCACCTTCGCTGACTGCGAATAAACCGATATTGTCATTTTCAATATCAGGTCGGTCTCGCAGCGCCTGAACGCCCGCCAGGATATCTTCGGTGAAGTCCGCGTACGTCGCCGTTTCGAAATCACCGTCGGATCGGCCCGCGCCCCGTTTGTCATATGCCAGCACTGCAAACCCTTTTTTGAGAAAGGCATTGGAGTTGTACTGATAATCCACTTCTGACAGCTCGCTGCGGCCAGATCCATGCACGAGGACGACGGCCGGGTATGGTCCGGGCTGGTGAGGCAGACGAACTTCGCCACGCAGCACAGTCCCATCGGTGCTTACAAACTTGAATGGCTCAACCGAACCGTGAATCCTGACGTGACTCCACCAGTTCCAGGCGACGATGGCGGCAGCACCGAGAAAAACCAGCCCGAAGAGCGCGCCAATCCGCCGGAGTATTTTTTTTCTGTTCTCGCTCGAAATTTTCACGGCTCAATCCTTCCCCAGGGCTCGTACAACCTCGAAGCTGAGTATACCGGGCGGGCTTAGGAGTTTCGAGGTTGATAAATCGCGAGAATCAGCTTCACCGCATCCAGAGATCAAAACATGTTCGCAGCAGACCGACTGAGCGGCCGGACAAATGAGTTGTTTGTCGCGGCTTGAAGACGCATGCAAAGCGACGGTCGACATAGAAGGGTCGGCAAAAGAGACGTCGCAAGACGAAGGTGTCTGTCGTTATCTGTTCGGCATTGTGGCCTTTGGCGAGGAGACCATCGTTTCAATCAATTGGTTTGGACCTTCGCCCATTTTTCTTAATTCAAATTCGTCGACGACATTGCCGGTTGCTGTTCGGGCGGAATAGTTTAATGATTCGCCATCGATCGAAATAATTTGGTAGAGCTGCTTGTTTTCCACAGCTTTTTGGAACTTGGATTTATCTGATAAGCCGTACATTTTTGGCCCGCTAACCGATACGACATAAACCGTGCCGCCTTTGACGCGAACGTTCTGGCCAGTAGCGACATTCGATTCCTCACCGCCAGGTTCCTCAACTTTCTTGTCGGAATCCTGATACCAAAGCAACGATGTGCGACCATATGAATGATCGTGGCCCTGTAAAACCAGGTCGACTCGATTCCGGTCGAAAATTGGCTGAAACGTGTCGCGCAGTTCCTTGTTGTCTCTACCGCGAGCCGTGGAAAAAACCGGATGATGAAAAGTGACAATGGTCCAGATACTCGGATTTTCCGATAGTGTTTGATTCAGCCAATCTGCCTGTTTCTGATATTGCGCGTTTGAATTCAG
>JBFILF010000415.1:0-5059 GCA_041599835.1 Pirellulaceae bacterium | reverse complement strand
TCGCCCCACGTCATCGGCCAACAAGTTAATCAGCTGGAAATTAGTCCGGACAGTGTGGACGAAACGCAGCTGTTCGATTGGACGGAAAAGCGTTACTTGCGTTACGAAGATAGCGGCGCTCATTGCGGGGTTTACAGTTCGCTGGCTGCCATTCGAGCATTCGGCCGGTCCGTCGATGCCCGCACCTTGGTCGACCCAAAATATATTTCTTCCAGACATGGAAGTACGGCAAAGGATCTCAAACAGCTTTTTGAAGACCACGGACTTAAAGCAAATATTGTGGCCGGCATTAATGGCACCTTTCTCCGAGCGTCGCCGCACCCCGTGTTGGTGCACCTGCAAAAACTGCGAGAAGTTGAAGGCACCCATCACTGGGTCTTGTACCATGGCGATGATCAGGGCATGGCACTTGTTTACGACCCGCCCCACGCAGTCAGCAAGTGGACGTACGGTGATTTGCTGGCGTTCGCCAGTGGTTATGGCATACTAGTTTCAGCCGATGGCATTTCTTCCATTCCAACTTGGTCCAATCGGTTGGAAATCTTGATCTGGATTAGCGGTTCGATTCTGGGATTAATCATCCTCAGCAAATTGTTTCGCGGTCGTCAGTCAACAAAGCCGTCCATTGTCTGGCAGTTTGCTGGTATTGGCGGGCTTGCGACGGTCCTGGTTGGCATCCAACAACTGGTGCCTTGGGAATCAGTACTGACCGACCAAGTTTCAGTTGGGCATATCAAGGAGGTTTATCAGCGTCCAATCGAAGTAGAAATTGTAACCTTTGCGGAACTGGAAAAATTGATAGATTCGCAAAATGTAAACGTCGTCGATGCAAGATTGCCGAGTGCCTTCGGACGAGGTCGAATCGCAGGCGCCATCAATTGGCCCGTTGATGCGACGGTGGTGGAATCGCGCGCGGGTTGGTCATTGATCGATCCCCACAAACCTACAGTGGTTTACTGTCAAAGCCTGGGATGCGCGTGGGATCAGATCGTAGCGACACGTTTGGTGGCACGGGGTCTAGACTCAGTTTTTGTATACCAGGGTGGATGGTCGGAATGGAACTCAAGTGGCGGAAAAACAGACTAGATTTGGCGATGGTTATTGGCCGTTGGGTGGCGGGTGTGCCGCTGGTGTTTAGCAGTGCCGGACATTTAACTAATCCCTATGCCTTTACGACCAACATATTTCGTTACGATCTCCTGCCCATGTGGATGGTGCCATTTGTGGCAGCAGTGTTACCGCCGTTGATGATGGTGGTTGGACTTTCACTCGTTCTGGGCGTTACCTTAAAAGGAGCGAGCATTCTGGCCGTAGTTCATTACTCAATGTTTTGCTTTGTACAGATGAGTGCATTGGTTCGCCAAATGCCTATTGATTGTGGTTGTTTCGTGTGGATAGAGCAGCCGGTCTCGATTAAAAGCATCGTCCCGGTGATGGTGTTTCTGCTGCTATCGATTTTGCTTTCGGTAGCTGCCTTCCGCGCGGATTGACTATAGTGTTTACCTTCTCCTGCAGTCCGTTGGAGCGCGTGTGCGTACCCACCCAATTACATTGCAGCTCGCGTTGACGAGATGGCTCGTGATCTTGCTGTGGCAATTTGGATTCACCCCGATGACCGGCAACATCATGGCGCTGGTCGCCCCAGCCGCCAAGCCGCAGCATTCGGCCACGGTGGCCGACTACTTGCCCGCAGATACGGCTGCCGTGATTGAAGTAAACGGTGTTGGTGAGATCCTGGACTGGATGGAAGACATGTCATCGGAGGAATCGGACATTTTCCAGGCGATCAGTTCACTTGCGGAAGAACCATTCGCCGTTGTTCACCCCGAGCGACTCTCCGAGGCGCTGCGCCTCATCAGATCCATCTCCGAGGCACTGCGGTCAGTTGATCGGCTCATCGTAATTGTTCACGACTGGACTGGGGAATTGCCGGCAGCCAGCCTGATGATTCAAATTCGTGACCCTGACACGTTGGCGCGGCTTAATGCTGATTTTGACCGCTTACATCTCCTGCTCCAAGCGCCGGCAGCCCCGATGAGCGAGCTGCCGACGATTGCCCCGCTGCCGTCAACGGATTCATGGTTCGCCAAGCAATGGCGGGAATTCGAAGGAATTGGAAAGTGGATGTTAATCTCAAACGACTTCGCGTTGATCGACTCCATCGCATCCCGAATGGACGGCGAGATACCCGCTGAGTTCAAGTCCCTGTCTGGCAATCGAAGGCACAAGATTTTTGATTCACAAATTAGCCGCCGTGCCAATCGCAACCAATTGTTCAGCGTTTACGCTAACCCACAACGACTCCGTGGATTATTCGCCTCAATTGAAGACGCACATTGGAAAGCGCTGTCGGTTGACGAAATACCGGTTGCCGGCGGCTCGGTTCAGCTGCTCAGAAATTGGCCACGGGACAAGGCAGTGGCGATTGCGATCACCGGTTTTGTTCAGGTCACAGTTCCGCAAGTTCGGTTGTCGCGTTGGTGGTCGGCATTGCGCCCACTGGAACCAGTACCGCGATTTGCAGTCAACGTAAATTCATTGTCAGCGTTCAGTTTTGATGGCCTGGATTTACACCGTGCGACTGAATCGATATTTGATGGACAACACGGGCCAGGCAAATACGAGAAAGCGGTAACGGACCAATGGATGCGCATGTACGGGCAGGATTACGACCACTTCCTGAAAGTGTACGTTCCGCGTTCGGATGGTTTGATCGATGTTCGCTATACAACTCGTTTCGATAACGACGGGACGCTTTTCCTCTGGCACGTCCGCGATGCGGAAGCGATGCGGGCTTACGCCGAATTGGAGATTGCCCGTTTGAATCGGGCCAAGTCCGACGCAGATTTTCATTTCAAGCTCGAAGAAGCAGAAATTGGCAGTATTTGGAGTCGGTCGGACGCGGCCATCCGCGCCGAACACAAATGGCGCAGTCAAAACAATCGACGGAATGAACGACTGCCGCAATTGACCGAAAACCGTGATACGGGCGCGGTTCAAAAAGACGCCTTTGCCTTCACGCCACAATGGTATTTACAGGGCAATGACCAAACAATCCGGGACCAACTGCGTTTGCTTTCCGGAGATGACGATGTTGAGTCACAAACGAATGTTCAATCCAAGATGGACATGGCGCGAACAAAACTGAATGTCACGTTGCCGGTGTGTTTTGTGCAATATCGCAGTTCTGTTGGCTGGAAGCATTGGGTGAATCGCATCCAAGATCTGCGAATTGCTGCAAAATATTCCTCACGTCAAAAACAGCTCGAATACATGCGGCGAGTAAATGCAGATCCGGAATTCCATTTGGAAATTGAATCAGTCGCTGACCGGACCTGTCTGGCCAAATGGCGCGTGGCCAAAGCACTCGTCAAGATGTTTGGCGAAAATATCGTTTTTGTCTCCAAGTACGAAAACGGTTTTCAATTGCACGCGGCGGCTTATCAGCCGAGCCCGGACTAGCGCCTGCCAAGCTCGCCATAGCCGGCGCGTCGCTTTGGTGGCTGAGCGTAGACCACTTGCTGCAAAGCGAATCAACCACAATCGATTTTCTATTCGGCAACCAATGCGCTGTGACGAGCGATCAAGTTTTTGTAACGACCATAAACCGCGTTATAAAGTCCAACCGCCTCGGAATGGGGATCAAAACGCGTTTTGGCACTCACGTCGTGACGGGCTAGAAAGTCGGGCCATTCCCCTGCACTCCCGGCAATGGTCGCGCAACGGTATTTGGCCAGAAGCGCTGCGCCCCACGCAGTACCCTCCTCGGCGCTTTCCAATAAACTAACCGGCGTATTGAAGACGTCGGCCAGAATCTGACCCAGCTGCGGTGATTTGGTCAGGCCGCCGGAGAGTATCAACTCCTTTCTCGGGAACCCTTGCGCATCGAGTACTTCGCTACCCAAACGCAAGTTGAACATGGTTGACAGCAATGTGGCTTTCACGGCGTTGCCCGGCGTGGCATTGTGCGGGTTCAGCCCGATCAACAGCGCAGTGCCGCCTCGACTGACGCCCAAACCGGGTTCGTCATCCATGAATGGCAAGGCCAACAAACCACCGCAATCGGGTCGAGCATCCAACACTTGGGGAATGATCGTTGCAAAGCCGCTACCGCCGTCCCCATCGGCGGCCATCCCAAACATGGCGACAACGCTGTTCATGAACGTCGTGCCGTTGCGCAGCCAGACCATGTTGATCGGCTTGCCGTCCGGTGCGCAAAAATGATCGACGGCCGGGCTGACGCCTTGAAAAGCCCGATCGCCCACCGAGTTGGCGCAAACGGATGTGCCAAAACTGACAGACACCATTCCGGCATCACCGATCAACGATCCGGCCAGTGCGGCAGGCTGGTCTCCCTCGGCCGGCGCCACCGGAATGCCTTGGCGAAGTCCCAAGATTGCCGCGCCGCGCTGATTCAGACTGCCGGCGTCCTGGCCGGCGCGTCGCACCTGGGGCAACAGTTGTTTTAATTCGGTCATTTCCTGGCCGACCAAATCGTCAAATGAAGCCAAGAGTTGCTCGTTGTAGTCCAACGTCTGTTGATCGATGGGAAACATGCCTGCCGCATCGCCGATTCCCAGGTTCCACTGGCCCGTCAGCCGCTGGGCCAGCCAGCCCGACGGTGTGGTCAAATGGGCAGCGGCGCAGGCTTGTTGCGGCTGATTGCGAATGGACCACAGCCACCGCGCCGCCGTAATCCGCTTGGGCATTTTCACGCCAAAGCGCTCGGTCAACTCATGGCCCTCGGCTTCGTTTCGGCTGTCGCACCACAGCCGTGCCGCTCCCAGCGGCTGGCCATTGGAGTCGGCCAACACTTCGCCGTGCATTTGTCCGGAGATGCCAATTCCCAGTACATCAAAATCGCGATGTTCGGCACGACAACGCTGACGAAGATCGCTCATCGCCGATTGCAACGCGGATTCCCAATCCCCAGGCCGTTGCTCATAACAGCCGTCGTCCAGGCCGGCAACCATGTCGTAGCTGCCGTCGCCGGTTGCCAGAACATTCAAGTCTTCGTCGGTTAACACCACCGACAATCCTTGTGTTCCGGCGTCGATGC
>JBFILF010000414.1:0-5079 GCA_041599835.1 Pirellulaceae bacterium | reverse complement strand
CATGGGTTAATCCCACCAAGTCTATTCGGAGTTTTGGGTAGTGCCTTACGTTTGTGTTGTGATCAGCCGGACTGCGCTAGCGTCCGATTTAGGTGAAAAAACCGTGGGCTAGCGCCTTGCGGCTGATCGTTTCTTCGCGTGGCAACACATTGTTGAGGCACTACAGAATTTTGAATTGGTTTTGATCCGACTGCCAGTCCCAGCGTCTATTCGCGCCGAGCAACACCGGTACAATAAGCCTCTCGCTTCCGTTTGGTTCATCATCATCATCATTGAAAATGAAAATCACGTCCACGGGCGCAGCCCCTCATGAGGTTCAAGCCGATGCCGTGGTAGTCGGTGTCTGGCAGGGATTGGAAAAAGACGATTTTGTATTGGACGGCCCGGCCGCCGCACTGGACGACGCCATAGGCGGCGGCATCCGCCGGTTGCTGAAATCCGGCGAAATCGCCACCGCTGAAAACAAAGTGACCAAAATACTCGGCCTCAGCGAAGTTGCCGCACACGTTGTCGCTGTCGTTGGTTTGGGAAAACAAAACAGAGTTTCGTCGACGCTGCCGTTTCGCGCTGCCGGCGCGGCCGCCAAAGCGCTGGCCGGCCAGAAACGGCATCGCGTGGCATTTTACCTGCCACTCCGGCCACTGGCCGATGCGGTATGCGGCAGCATGACGGGCTGCCAGGGTCAAGATATCTATCGCACGGAACCCAAACTGTTTCCATTCGATGAAATCCTGTGGGACACCGATGACTCGAATCAATTGCGACGCGGTGAGGTTCTCGGCAACGCCGTCGGTTTGACGCGCAATTTGGTCAACCAGCCGGCCAATGAGATCTATCCCGAGTCCTTCGCGCAGCAATGCGTTACGGTCGGTAACGCGGCCGGTTTCGAAGCGGAAGTCTGGGACGAAGCCAAACTGACCGAGGAAAATTGCGGTTCGTTGCTGGCCGTGGCCAAGGGATCCGACCGGCCGCCGCGCCTGGCCATCATGCGCTACCGCGGCGGCACCGATGACCAGTTCCCGCTGGCGCTGGTCGGCAAGGGCGTCACGTTCGACTCAGGTGGCCTGTCGCTGAAGCCCAGCGAAGCCATGTCCGACATGAAATGTGATATGGCCGGCGCGGCAACGGTCTTGGGCGCGATGCAGGCAATCGCAACGCTGAAGCTGCCCGTAAACGTCGTCGGATTGGTCGGGCTGGTCGAAAACATGGTTAGCGGACGCGCGTACAAACTGGGGGACGTATTGCACTCGCGAAAAGGCAAAACCATTGAAGTATTGAATACCGACGCCGAGGGCCGACTGGTTTTGGCCGATGTATTGAATGTGGCTGTGTCGCTGGGCGCCGAGCGGATGATAGACCTGGCAACGCTGACCGGTGCCTGCGTGGTCGCGCTGGGCAAACACACGGCTGGTTTGATGACCAATCATCCCGAATGGCTGAGCGTCGTTGCCCAGTCAGCCCAAAATTGCGGCGAACCCGCTTGGGAGTTGCCCATGTTTGACGAGTTTCGCCAACAAATAAAAAGTGACGTCGCCGACATCAAGAATATCGGTGAGGGTCGTTGGGGCGGCGCAATCACGGCCGCCAAGTTTCTCGAGGAATTTGTTGACGAAGTTCCCTGGGTGCATATCGATATCGCCGGCCCCAGCTTTGCGGACAAACCACGCGATTGGATCGACGGCGGCGCTAGCGGATGTTTTGTCCGCACGCTGGTCGACGTGGCAGAAAGCCTAGGTAGATAATCTCGCTTCAAAAGCACAGCAGTACGTGTTGTTGAAGCAGGAGCTAGCATCCAGTCGATACGGCAGCTTGTTGATTCATGGCCGCAATTGCTATTTGGAATTCAATCGTAATCCCGCAAAATGTGCGCCCAAGTCCGCGGGTCTTATGCAAGAGACCAGCGTTACCCCGCCGCCGCCCGGTTCCTGAATTCGGGCTCGTTTGACCTTATTTCTTTTGGCGAATTTTTTCGCTTTCACTATTTCGCAACATCGCCCCAATTTTTGACAGCCAGCTGGGGGCGGATTGCCTCCACCTAATTGAAAGGAATCCAGATGGGAATGGTCCAGGAATTCAAAGAGTTTGCCATGAAAGGCAATGTCGTCGACATGGCAGTCGGGATCATTGTCGGCGGTGCTTTTGGAAAGATTGTCAGTTCGCTGGTAGGCGACATTATCATGCCGGTTGTCGGCGCGTTTACTGGTGGCGGCAGCTTGGGCAGCCAGTTCATTTGGCTAAGCAGCGAGGCCCGACCGACGAGTCTTGAGGCTGCCCGAGAATCGGGCGAACCCTTCGTGGCTTGGGGACCCTTTGCGCAAACGACCCTGGATTTCCTGATCATTGCCTTTTCCATTTTCATGGCGATCAAAGTCATGAATGCATTACGCGCGCGATTTGAAGAAGAAGAGGAGGAAGAGGAAGCTGCACCCGCCGAGCCGTCAGAAGAAGTCAAGCTGCTAACCGAAATTCGCGACGCGCTGGCCAAGGGTTAGTTTGAGAAATTGGCCTTGTCGTTGCCTTCTCCCTCTGGCTTCGGCCGTGAGCTCGGCCGGACGGGAGAAGGTCGCGCGGCGCAGCCGTGGCGGATGACGGGCAGTGCAGCCTGCGCAAGTCGCAAAGTTAGTTAGAGGCGCGACTGAACGGTTTCGTCATTTTTTTGCCCGCTTCTTCCTTTCAGGTTCATTCATTCCTCGATTAACTTTTTGATTTTCACGGACAACTCCCCTTGATTGTCGCTGATTTGTGAAAAATTTTCCTGGCAGCGCAAACAAAGTTGCCCATCGCCGGCTGCCGTGAACTCGACGTCCGCGCCCAGTTCAAATGGTTCAGCCAGCGAATAATTGTTCATGATGGCGCCAACTAGGCGCCCTACGCCTTGCTCGTCACCGTCAGCCGATACATCGCCTGTGTCGGCGGACGTTTGCCAGTTGCCGTCGGTGGTGATTTGGTAACGCTGCCCGGATTCCAATAATACCTTGGTCGGCTGCCAGCCCCTTGCCGCCTCAATTTTCATAACGGATTGGCTGCCACGGCCCAGTCGTTTGGGTTTCACGCCCCAATCCCAGGCGCACAGGTCGACGCGATAACCGTTCTTTAGATTTTTCAAAAACAGCGAATACTCGAATGAAATTTCGGCAGCGGCATTCCCGAAGGTGTCGGTAAACGTACCGTTTCGCCCCCGCATCAGGTTTAGCCCCAGCCGCTTGAACGGTCGCGAATAGTTGGGATTATTGGCCATCAAATGGCACAATGCCCAGCGCCACGCGTAAGCCTTCCACGCTTCGCCCTCAATTCGCTCGGCAGTCACAATGCCGAGCAATGATTGCGGCTCGGCGTTGTTAAGGTATGCGATGACCATCGGGTCCACTTGTACTGACGGTTCGCCGGGTCGCCAATACATGCCCATTTCTGCCATGCCTTCGGCGTACCACAACGGACCGGTGCTGCCAAACGACAAAAAACAAAACGCGTGGACCGCTTCATGCTGAACGACGCCGTGTCGAGACGCGGCATAGACGGTGGCCTGCTGCTGGCGACCTTGCCGAATGTAAACCGTCATGCCTTCACCGCGGCGAAACTTGTTAATGACCGCCGCATCAAACAAGCTCGTATCCCACCGCGACAAATCCCCCACGACTACACAGGGTACTTGGGTTCGCAACGACTTGCCGTAGTAATCGGAGATCAAGCCGACCATCGTTTCCAGCTTTTCCAGCAAAATGCTCGTCTGCCGCGGCGACAAATCGGTGTTCAATAAAAAGTGCTGTGAGCGGACTTCGCGCGGCGCCACTGGTTCATCCGACAGCTCCCAAAATTTCAACGTCAATTCGTCATCAACGGAAAACGTGAATTGCTCAACCGGATCGACCTTCTGCGCCGAGATGGACCGGACGATCAACTCGCCGCTCGACAATTCAGTCGCCCGCGCGTTGGAAATAACGTCACCAGCTACCAGATCGCCCAGCGCGGTTCGTTGAAACCGGGCCGTTTCGATGCCCTCGATTTCAAACTCCAGTTTGCCGCGGGGTGCCCAATCATGCTTGGGAACCGCCAGCGTCAGCCGCCGCGAATCAGCTTCGACCAACGAACCGACGACGGTGGCAGCGGCAAACTCCCGGCCGTCAGGCGGCGCTTCGACAAATTCAACTTCACGAGTTGCCGAACCGATGGGCAGGATCTCGATCAATGTGGTCGCACCGGTCTTGGAAGACTTGCCGATTTCGGCGTGAACTTGCAGCGTCATTCCCGGGCGCAGCGCGCTCAGATTCGCTTGGCCCGTTACCGAAATATCGGCTTGCGCGTTCAGCGCCACTCGTCCGCCGTCGGCGGGGATCCAGTCGTCGCCGCCCGATTGAATTTTCATCACTTGAGTTTTGCCATCGGCATCGACGATCGTCAGCTCACCGGTATTGAGCGATTGAAACGTTCCGGAGGTCTCCAAATCGCGGACGCTGGTCAATTGCGCTGCCGCGGCCGACGGCCACGACAACAAAAGTGTCAAATTGGCCCCGCATACGGCCGTCCATCTGGCAAACGCTTCAAAGTATTTTGTTTTGATCACGGACATTTCCCAATTTGCCACTGCCGGGCTGCTGGCTAGTTTTTGTCGGTTCCGGAGGGGCGTCCCCTTTATTGCCGAGTCTCCAATTGAATATTTTGCGGCTGTCCATTCTTTTTGCAAACACAACTTCAATCTTTTAGACAATATAATGAAGTTTGTGTTGACCCCTGCCAAAAGGGGATGTTTCGCAAACGAATTGGAGTGCGATCCATGCAGAATTTGGGGCAAAGAAGTCGACTTAGGCCAGCCGTGCAGTTTAGGTATTGGTTCTTGTGGACTGCGCTGGCGGCCCTCGCGCTGGATCTTCCAGTGACGCACGCAGCGCGCCCGCAAGGCAGGGAAATTCCCCCCGCGCAGCAAAAAATGGTCGATAAAGTGGTGGCGGCGGCAGACGCGGCTGACGGACAAAAAGACGACACTGAAAACAAAACAACTGAAACCGTTAACAAAAACAATCCTTTGACCAAGGATGGTTTGCTGCAGAAGATCGCCCCCTCACTGGACGAGTTGATTGAGCT
>JBFILF010000413.1:0-5096 GCA_041599835.1 Pirellulaceae bacterium | reverse complement strand
GGGCATCAGGTGCGACACAAAGCCCGCCGTTGTGCGCGATAACGCACTTTAGAGTGTGCTGTCTGTAACCGCCAATTTGAAAGCAGTTCCACAAGAGTCGACTGGGATGCGGGATTTCGTGGGGCCGTGGCACGTCGACTGGGACCGCTTTGGCATGGCAAAGAATCTCTTGACGTTGGCGCGTGAATTGCCAAATGTCCAAGAACGTGAAGATTGGCCATCGATCCTTTAGCCTTTTCGACCGCCGACCGGTAACGCGGTCGTTTTGTTCACCATGAGGGATGACATGAAACTTGAGCGACTTGCCAACAAGATTGTCTCAGTCGTCAACGCGGATGACTCGGTAAACCTGGCGATCCGACACATGTGGCAGTACAACATTCGCCACCTTCCTGTGGTTCGTGAAAATATACCCATTGGAATGATTTCGGACCGCGACATATTGTTCCATGTTTGCTGGCTTGACCATACGACGGGAAGCAAACGACAAATGCCCGCCATGGGAACAACGCGCGTTGATAAAATCATGTCGCGACCGGTTGTGGCACTCGCACCCGACGAACCGGTAGAAAATGCTGTGCGCGTGATGGTCGACAAACAGATCAGTTCCATCGCGCTGGTCAACCACGACCAAATTGTGGGAATCGTCACGGAGAGTGACTTTTTGCGATGCTACAACGACGAGTCCTGCCTCGTGCTCAGCCAAAAGTCTCGACAGTGTCGGGTAGAAGAATCCATGTCGGCCAACGTTCATACAGTGCGGCGCGATGACGCAGCTCACACAGCGATTCGGTTGATGCGCGACAAGCGGGTTCGCCATCTGGTGGTGATGGATGACGATCGGCTGGCCGGGATCATCTCCGATAGGGATGTGCTTCGCGGAAGTCCGCGTTCGGTGAGCGAGCATGCCATATCGGCCGATCAGCTGCGGTTATCACATACGCTGCTTGTGGAAGGCATCATGACGGAGCAGCCCAAAGTCATTTCTTGGTCCGATACGCTCGCGCAGGCCGCGAGCACGATGGTACAACACAAAATTGGTGCTTTGCCGGTTCTGGCAAACGGACAACTGTCCGGCATCATCACGGAAACCGATTTGCTCCGCGCATTTGTACGGGACAGTAAGAATATACCCGCGAGATCGAAAACATTTTCGTGATCGCGAAAGGTGAGTTGCTCCAGTTAATTGTTTTGCGGACTGGGGGTCATCATGATCACAAAAACCACTAAGCCGCTGGCGGGCGAAACGTCGCGCGAATACAAGCTCGGCAGGTGGTGGCACGCAGAAGGCGACCGAATCGTGTGCGATCTCTGTCCGCGCGCCTGCTGCTTGAAAGACGGAGACTTCGGATTTTGTTTCGTGCGGGAGAACGTGCGCGGCCAAATGGTACTGAATACGTATGGTCGAAGTACAGGCTTTTGCATCGATCCGATCGAGAAAAAGCCGCTTAATCACTTTTATCCCGGTTCCAGCGTGCTTTCCTTTGGCACGGCAGGATGCAATCTCGGCTGCAAATTCTGCCAGGCCTGGGAGATTACCAAGTCGCGCAACGTGCTGAACCGGTTGAGTCAACAGGCTACTCCCGAGATGATCGCCGAGGCGGCCTTGAAACTTGGCTGTCACGCTGTGGCATTCACCTACAACGACCCCGTGATCTGGGCCGAATATGCAATTGACACGGCTAACGCCTGCCACGAGCGCGGGCTGAAGACAATCGCCGTTACGGCAGGTTTTATTTGCCCGGAGCCGCGGCGAGCTTTCTTTGACGTGATGGACGCGGCCAATGTCGATTTGAAAGGATTTACAGAGGACTTTTACCGGCACTATACGCTGTCTCATCTCAATCCCGTGCTCGACACGCTGCGCTGGATCAAACATGAAAGCTCAGTCTGGTTGGAGATTACGAATCTCGTCATCCCCAACGCGAACGATTCGCCGGACGACATTCGACGAATGTGTGAGTGGATTCACCGTGAACTGGGCGATGAAGTTCCTGTGCACTTTACGGCCTTTCATCCGGACTACCGGATGATGGATACGCCGCCGACACCGCCCCGGTCGCTAATTCAGGCTCGTGACATCGCGCTTGAGGAGGGCTTGCACTACGTCTATGTCGGTAACGTCGTTGATCCCCGTCGAGAGAGTACGTATTGTCCTGGCTGTGGCAAACTGTTGATTGAACGGCGGGTTTATGACGTTGGCATTTACGCAATTGAGAACAGCTGCTGCAAACACTGCCAGCGCCCGATCGCCGGACATTTCACCGACGCGCCCGGTGATTGGGGTACGCGCCGTGTGCCCGTCGATCCCGCCACGCTGCTCCGATAGTTAAAATGTTGGGGGAATTGAAAATCGCCATGCAATGTGTGATTGCGAATAGTCGGCAAGCAACCAACGTCGAGTTTTTGAAGGTCCGTTTATGAATTCAAAAGGTGGAATCAACCCTGCTTTTCTGATCGCTTTGGTGGCGGTGCTCGTCGGCATTATCGTTTTTGTCCTGTCCATATGGAAACGTGATGTTCCGCCGCAAGGCAGTTTTTCGCTGAAAGACGACGAAGTCAGTGCCGAGACGACGGGCAAGTTTGACGAATTCTCAAAAAACCGACTATATCGGCTACAGGTGCCTTTGACTTTTTTCGACGGCGAACGTGATTGGACTGCGCCGCCGGGTACGCTCGTGGATTTTGCGTCGATTCCGAATTGGGCAATTCCCTTCACGGGTCGCCCAGACGAGCCCGAAATTTACCGAGCGTCGATTGTGCATGACGCCTACTGCCAGAAATCGAGCGAATGCGAAAACTATCGGACGCGGTCCTGGCAAGCGACTCACAAAATGTTTTACGAAGCGTGTGTGGTCAGTGGCGCGAATCCATCCACCGCGGCGTTGTGGGCAGCGGCAGTTCGGATTGGCGGTTCCAAATGGGACGAAAACGGCAATACCATTCCCAATTCGCTTTCCATTTTTGGGTATGGCGTCTTGCAGTTGCTGCGCGAATGGACCCAATCACAACAGCCGCCGGAATCGTACGAACAGGTCGATCAAAAAATTGACCAGTGGGAAGCGATCGCCCAGCTCGAAGCCGACGCCCTGACATTGATTCGACGTGGTGAGCTCGATCACGCCGAAGAGTCCTTGCAATCGGCTGCGGCGTTGCTGGATTCCGAGTTCCGCACAAATCCACACGCTCCGCTGTTACTTTCGTTCAAAGGGCATCTGCACAAGAACTATGCGGCTCTTCACGACCAACGAGAGGAATTTCAGTTAGCAACCGAGTCGTTGGAGGAAGCCCAGAACGCATTTGAGGCGATTCTGGAACGTCATTCCGATCCCAGCGCGATGAGTGGATTGGGGGTGGTTGGTTTGCTGCGGGCAGACTTGGCCGTGAAAAAGCAGCAACCGGAAGATGGTCGTCGGCAACTGGAGACGGCGAGGAGATTAATGGATGAAGTGCGCAGGATCGCACCGGGTCGCGAGTTCGACACATTCGATTTGGAATTTGCCTCGGAATTGAAAAAGTCAATTGACAGACGAATACCAGATCGATAACTGGCGCTCCAGTTTTGTTGGCTGGTCGAATTCTTGTCGGTGACATCTACCCCAAAGCGTAACTCGTACGCCGCAAGCGGGATTGTGCCAGTGTTCGAATCGAGCTGCTCCATTTCAACCGCATTGTTCACACCCGGCTTTGCGACCATTGTCGACCTGCGCTTTATTTTCCAGGAGAACGGTTACCAAACGCGATCTGCGACAAATGCAAATACTGATATTTCTGTGCATGACGACGCGCGAAGTAATCGCCGCACCAGCGACGAACATCCGAACTGCGGCTGGTTGTGCAGCAACCAGAGGAGTTTCTGGATTAGTTTGCTAACCGAGAATCAAAGTCATCGAATGTTCTGCACAATTGTGAACGACTTTTGTCACACCCTTCGCAAAAGTTTTGAGTTAGACAGATGCTTACTCTATTAATTTACATTGTCGTGTTCATTCTCATTTCGGGATTGCTGGCCGCCGTGGATGCTGCGGTCCTCAGTATCACGCGTCCGGAAATTGAAGAGATGGATCAGAAGGAGCAGTGGGGCGCCGCGCAATTGCGAATCGTCAAGCTACAAATCAAGCGATCGCTCGTGGTGATTGTCATCGCCACCAACACCACCAACGTCGTTGGACCCATCTTGGTTAGTCAATATGCTTTTGAGCGGTACGGTCCTGGTGTTTTCGGCGCGATTACCCTTTGTTTGACGCTGGGGACAATTGTTTTCTCGGAAATCATCCCGAAAGCGATCGGGTCACACTATGCGCCATTCATCGGCCGGGTCGCTGCGCCAACCATTCGGGCGCTGGGGTATGCAATGTATCCGTTGGTCATTGGCCTGGCGTGGCTTTCGGAGTCCATGACGAAGGGAACGCGCCGAATTGGCACTGAGCGGCAAATACGGGCTCTCACTACAATAGGCCGAAAGGCGGGTTATATCGAAGGTGACGAGGGACGCCTGGTTCATCGAGCATTTATCCTCAATGACCGCTCCGCAGCAGACATCATGACCCCTTTGCCTCAGCTCGTCGGATTTCAAGCAGAAACAAGCATCCAACAAGCTGCCGCAGTAACACGTTCTCGCGAGTACTCACGATATCCTGTTTTCGGTGCGACCAAACGCGAAGTAAAAGGAGTCGTGATTGGTCGTGACATACTGTTGGGGGTTGCGGATGAAAAAGGAGATCAACCCGTCAGCTCATTGCTTCGACCGTGCCCTGTCGTTGACGCGAGTCAGCGGTCCGACGAATTATTGTTGCTGTTTCGGGACCGGCACACGCATCTTGCCGTGGTTCAAAAGGAAGGCGAAACAGTCGGCGTCGTCACATTAGAGGACGTATTAGAACAGCTTGTCGGAGATATCGAGGACGAAAAAGACATCCTGCACAGGCCGGTTTGACATCTCGGGGCTGACTGTCCGGCTTCGCAAACCCTAAAGTTTGCCATGTTTTTGTTTTGACCGATCCATGACGTTTGCGTCGCCCCAAGTACTTTTTTGCAAATTAGTGGAGGAATTAGGGGGTTGAGTGAAATTCAAGCGATAAAACCGCAACCGAGCG
>JBFILF010000412.1:0-5105 GCA_041599835.1 Pirellulaceae bacterium | reverse complement strand
GGGTCGAGTTTAACCGTCCACCCTTCAATCGTTCGCTCGACTGGCTGGTAGAAGTCCGACGAATCTTGGGCGACGGCCAGCACGAGAGAAATCAGTGCAAAACACAAACTGCCGGCGGGTCGCATTAGTGGGGAATTCACCGCTAGTTTGATTTTCCGGAAGTGGTCTGGCCGGTGGGGTCGGCGCTGGGTGACGTCGTGGCACTCGCTGGTTCGTCCGGCTGTTTTCGATACTTTCCGAACCAGGCCTGCAAGTACAGTTGTTGCATGAGCCGATGCGAGGGGCGCCGCCAACCGTGGTATTCCTCCGGCATGCGTACCAATAACGTCTCCTTTTTCAGCATTTTAAGCGCCCGGTAGTATTCTTCGCTTTGCGTCATCGGTGTTCGCAAATCCGCTTCGCCCGTCATCACCATCGTTGGCGTTGTCACGTTCTCCACGTAACGCAACGGGGAACGGACGCTGTACTCCAGCGGATCTTCCCATGGAAAACTGCGGAACTGGTAATACCAGCTGGCACCGTCCGTCGTCCCGACGAACGAGTGCCAATTGATCACCGGTCGCATGCTAACGGCCGCGCGAAACCGGTCGGTATGGCCCACAATCCACGCCGTCAACACGCCTCCGCCGCTGCCGCCGCAGACAAACAAGTTGTCTTCGTCAATCCACTCCCGTTTGAGAGCTTCGTCCACGCCTGCCATCAAATCATCGAGGTCTTTGCCGGGATAAGAATACTGGATGCCGTTGACAAAGTCCTGTCCGTACCCCGTGCTGCCGCGCGGATTGGTATACAGCACGGCGTAACCTTTCGCTGAAAAATTTTGAAACGCCCAGTTGAAACGAACGGAATACATTGACCACGGACCACCATGAATCCACAGCAACATCGGGTATTTTTTGCTGGCGTCAAAATGTGCCGGCTTGATCAACCAACCCTGTGCTTTCACGCCGTCCTTGGCGGTAAACCACAGTTCTTCCGCATCGCCTAACGTAACACCGTCCAGCACATCGGCGTTGACATCCACTAGTTTTCGCACGGCCGTTGGCTCTTGAAGATTAAACGTGATCAAATCGCCGGGTTGCTGAAAACTGGACTGCACCGTGGCCACCTGTCCATTGTCGGCGATCGACAGGCCCGACAGGCTTTGTTGGGCATCGGTGATTTGGCCAAGTTCCCCCGCGGTCGACACGAAATAAACGTTCGTACTGCCTTTGGCCCCCAGCGTAAAATAAACGCCGCCGCTGTCGGCAGCCCATTGAATGCCGGAGGGAGAGTTGGCAAGGTTGTCGGCCAGCACGCGTTTCTCATCGCCGTCGGTTTTCATCAGGTACAGACTTGACAAATGCGAGGTGAAATTTTGTTGATCGTAACCGGTGTAGGCGATCCAGTTTCCGTCCGGTGAAACTCGGGCGCCGCGGTCCGGACCGTTTCGGTCGGTCAACGCAGTCACTTCCAGCGATTCATGATCGACCGCGTAAATTTCCGAATCGCCGCGCAAATACTCCGCATCCGGCTTGCGAATGGCTGAGAAAAAGATCCGTTTGCCGTCCGCCGACCACTGTGGATCCGAGTGGTGGTAATCGCCGGAAGTGATTTTTTTCGGTGTTCCGCCAAGTACGGCATCGATGGTGTAGATATGGTTGAATCCTGGCGGACGGTAACCGGAGCCATCCCGCTGCCAGCTGAGTCGGTCCACCAGCACGGCAGGCGCCGCCCACTTGGCCCCTTTGGGTCGCGGCGGCAGTTTGATGGTCAACGGCGGTTTTTTATCGGGCACGAATTGCGTGAAGGCGATTCGCTTGCCGTCGGGTGACCAGACAATCGAACTGGGCGCGCGCTCCAAGTGCGTCAACTGGGCAACTTCGCGCGTGTCGAACCACATCACGTGCAATTGGCTGGATCCGCTGCGGTTCGAAATGAAGGCTAACCGCTGGCCGTCGGGCGACCAGACCGGGCTGGTGTCGCGCCAGTCGCCGCGCGTCAATTCGCTGACGCGGTCACCCGCCACGTCAACCATCCAGATATTACTGGCGTATTGATCGTTGACCTGATCGACCCACCTTCTCGAAAAAAGGATCAATCGCCCATCCGGTGAGATGTTAGGACTGGACACCGATTCCATCTGCATAAACGTCGCGTGGTCCAGCAAATTCTGTTGGGATTCGGCCACGTCCTCCTGCTCTTGTGCAAGCAATGTCGTGGAACATGCCAACGTTAACAACAACATTGTCGATATCGAGCGGCGCATCATGATCTCCCTGAATGTCAGCAGGCGAATTGCCAGTTGCCCTTATGATAATTGTCCCAAGCGAATCTTACAAAAGTCTGAACTTGCACGGGTGGCACCAACCGCTACGGCCAGGGGTCGAGCGCCAATCTGTTGTATGCGATAGACCAGAGTTGCAGTACGATGTGCGCCAGAATCGGCCGGTTTTTACGCCAATTGGGTCTCACTCAACATTTCATTTAAGAAATTTCTGGCGAGGCTTTGTGTCCCAAAAAAGCGAATTGGCAGCGACCTCGCGAACGGAATCCCGATCTACTGGCCGACGTCAGCCGGACAGGCCGGGCTTGGGCACATTTGGCGGAGTGTTTACGCCGTGCACGCTGACGATTCTTGGCGTGATTATGTTTTTGCGGCTGGGAAATGTCGTCGGCCAATCGGGAATGTTGTTGGCCCTGGCAATCATCGCTGCCTCGACGTTAATCACGACCCTGACCAGTCTGTCGCTGTCGGCGATTTCAACGAATACCAAAGTCCAAGGTGGTGGTGCCTATTTTTTGATCAGTCGCAGTTTGGGGGTGGAGTTTGGCGGCGCCATCGGGATCGTGTTCTTTTTTGCCCAAGCGATTTCGGTGGCGATGTACGTGATCGGATTCGCCGAAGCGTTCGTGGCGACATTCGGGCCCGGAAAGTTGTCGATGACGATGGTCGCCACATTGATCAACGTCATCGTGTTCATCTGCGTTTATGTTGGTGCCCAGTGGACCATTAAAGTTCAGTATTTCATTCTGGCCATACTCGCCGCATCGCTGCTGTCGTTTTTTGCCGGTGCGGCAATGGACTTTGACTTGAGCTTGGCCACGGCTAATTTTGCGGTGCATTTCACTGGTGGTGAAAGTTTTTTCACGATGTTTGCGCTGTTCTTCCCCGCGGTGACGGGGATCATGGCTGGTGCGAATCTGTCGGGTGAGTTGGCCAATCCGGGCAAGTCCATTCCGCTGGGTACCCTGTCGGCGATCGGCGTGACGACGGCCGTCTATGCTCTGATGGCCGTGTTTCTGGCCGGCAGCCGCAGCCACGGCGAGTTGATCGATAACAACATGATCGTGTCGGACATTGCCATGGTGCCGGTGTTGATCGTGGCCGGAGTTTTTGCCGCCACCTTGTCGTCGGCCCTGGGCAGCATGATGGGGGCGCCCCGCATCTTGCAAGCGCTGGCCAAGGACGATGTCTTTCCCACGTTGAAATATTTTTCGATTCGCAGCGGTGTTCACAACGAACCGCGCCGCGCCATCATCGTCACTTTTATCATCTCGCAATTGTTCATTTTGACTTCCGATCTCGATTCGATCGCACCGATGATCACGATGGCCTTTATGATCACGTATGGTCTGATCAACCTGGCAACGTTTTATGAAGGCATCACCAAAAATCCCAGCTATCGACCGCGTTTCCGCTACAGCCATTGGTCCATCGCCTTGTTGGGGGCCGCCGGTTGCATCGCCGTAATGCTGTTGATTGATTGGCGTTGGGCGCTGGTCGCCATAATCCTGATGTCCGGAATTCATTACTACATCGGCCGGCGCGAGGTTCAGGCTCGTTGGGGGGACATCAACAGCGGCTTGTTGTTTGAAAGAACACGTAAGAATTTGTTGAAATTGGAAAGTGAACTTTATCATCCAAAAAACTGGCGTCCCATCATTCTGGCTTTAAGCGGTGCCGGCTGGGACCGGCCGCACCTGGCGATCTACGGGCATTGGTTGACCAACGGGCACGGCATCCTGCTGTTGGGGCAAATTATCCTGGGTGAATTGGAAGACCGGGTGGAACGGATCGAAGGCCAAGAGGAAATATTGCACCGCTTCATCAGCGAACAGGAACTGGAGGCCTTTCCATCGGTCGTTGCCGCGCCGTATTTGTCGGACGGGATTGAGAGCCTGGTCCAGTGCCAGGGATTTGGCGCTCTGCGCCCCAACACGGTGCTTGTCGGCTGGCCCACGTCGGCCGAACGCGCCGCCGCGTTTGTGGCAACGCTGCGCGTCGTGTCGCAACTCAAGCGAAGTATTGTGGCGGCCCGATTTGTCGAGCACGACACGAGCGACCCCTGGCAGCCTCCCGCGGGAACGATCGATGTCTGGTGGCGAGGCCAAAAGAACGGCGAGCTAATGGTGCTACTCGCCCACCTGCTGACGCTTAATCCGGAATGGCGCACTCGCCAGATTCGATTGCTGCGCGTGATCGACAACCCGGCCGGACGGGACGAAGTCAAACAGCATCTCAAGGAACTGATTGACTCGGCGCGAATCCAAGCGACGCCGCAAGTGGTTGTCGAGAACGATCCCCACGATGCCATCCAGCAAGTATCCGAATCCAGCGGGTTGACGATATTCGGTTTCGAGCCGCCGGAAGAAGGAGCGGAAGTGGGTTTCTGGGAAGCGATCAACGGGTGGGCCGGCCGCTTGCCGCGAGTTTTGTTTGTCTCCAGCGCCGGCAATATGAGCGTGCATTCGTAGAGTGGTGGACGAACTTCGCAGAAGGCTCGGCAGCATTTAATCAGATATCGGTCGGTCGCGCGCAACGTTTTTCGCAGATATTGCCCCAGCGAAGGGGCGGCGCTTTCGACTCCCGCACCACGTTGCGGCTGGCCGTCATTGAGCCGCGAACCGGCGCTATTTCGTCGTTCCGGCCGTGAGGTCGGGATTGCAACGGATCAAAAAAACGAGGCCGGCAGGGCCGGCACGGTAAGTTGCGATGCCGCGTGAATCGCTGCTCGGCGATACGAGGAACCCCGACAGACGACACGCAGTCCCCCGTCGATATCGCTAATAAAAACTGCTTTGGCCGGTCCAGCGGACGAACCCTTCGATCGCCTCGTACTCGG
>JBFILF010000411.1:0-5119 GCA_041599835.1 Pirellulaceae bacterium | reverse complement strand
CGCGGGCGTTGTAAATCACCTGTTTCACGTCCCGCGTGTGTTTCAAAATGTTTCGCAGTCGACGGATCACCTCCGGATCGTGACCGATGAAATTCTCGATGACGTGCACGGTATCGTTGAGGATTTCGTCGATGGGCGTGGCAACCGCCGTGTCGATCGCTTCCAAGCTTTGCTGGGTGGACGAGGTTTTTTGTGCGACCAGCAATTCCAGCGTGTTCAGGGCTCTGGCAATGTCGCGGGCAAAGATCCGCAACAGCTGCAAATCGCTTTCCTTAAAAGCGCCAATCTCGGGGCTCTCGACGTTAAAAGAACCAATGACCTCTTCGTGCAATAAAAGGGGAACCGTCAACGAGCTTTTCGCGCCGATCAACCCACCCACGTACAGTGGGTCGTTTGTCGTATCCTCGCACAAATAGCTTTTGCCCGTGGCGCATACGAATCCGGTCACGCCGTTACCCTGGGGCTCGGCCAGCAACGGTCGCTTGCTTTCCTCGGAATCGATCCCGACACTCAGCAGCGGTTCACAACGATTGGTTTTCTGGTCGATCAGCCGAATCTCGACTACGTCGTAATTCAACAAGTCTTGCGTATAGTACAGAATGTTGGCCTTGAGCAGCTCGATGCGCTCATCCACGTTCATGCGAACGATTTCTTCCGGAGTCAGGTCGGCCAGCTCGGCGCCCGCGTTATGAATCGCTTCCAGTTTCTGTAGGTGCAGCGTCTCGCCGGATATGTCGCTGACCGTCACCGCGTTGTGTCGGAATTCCTGGTTGCCAAACAGCACGGGGGCCGCCTGCAATCGATAGTAACGATGACCGGGCAACCGCAACATCGCCGTGTACGGCTTGCCGGTCTTCAGCGCTATGGCCAGCGGACTGCCACTGCCCCCCAGAATTTCCGGCCGATCCAATGCCTCAAAAAAATTAAGGCCGACGATCGATTCTTTGTTGAACCAGCTCGTCAGCCTTTTGTTTGACCAGATAATCTTGTTATCTTCGTCGACGATTGCAAATCCATCCGGCATTTGATCCAGCAACGTCGCGTTTTGCGCCAGGTGCCAGAATTGCCACGTTTCGTGGTCGCGGCTGGACAAAAACAAAAACCCGTCGTAGGTATCGTTCTGCAACGCCTCGTTCATCTGGCCGACGTCGACAAAAACCAAATCGCACCAGTCCGGCAGCTCAACGGCCAGATGTTCCGATTTAAATTCTTCGTCGGTCACACACAGGATTTTTTTGGTCCGCGTCGTTGACACTTGTTCCGTCCACATCTTGGCGGGCTGTCAAAGCATAATGTTTTTCGTTGTCAGATCACGGCCGCGACAAGGGCCGCGACACCCCTGGGCTTTATCTAACTGTAGTTAAGTTTTACTTTTTCGAAAACTCAAATCGAGCATGGCGTGACCGTTTAACATTGCCGCAAACTAACTGTCCGAGTTATCGGCAGTGTCGGTTGCCAAGCATCAGCAAACCAGTGCAAAAACAGAGTCCGCTAGGATCAGAAAAGGGTTTCGAATCCGCCATAACCTGTCCGGCATCGTGTAGGCGGTCCGGTCATAGGGTTTTAGTCCGTTTTGCTGGCCGGCAATTTGACAGCTGGGATCGCCGTAATTCGCTTGAGACATTCGGCAAGGGCGCCAGTGAAAACTCACCTTGGAGACCGGCAAACCCCCGTTTCGAGGCGACGTTGGGCAGGGGACCGCGGGACAAGTTGGGCTGCCAAAACCAAAATGCGCGCGGCTCAGCCATGTAATCGCTGCGTCATTTCAACCAACGAACGGCAGACTCCGTCGACCGCCTTATCCAGCGACTCGTCCTGCAGTTGGCCTGCTTCGTCAAACTTCTCGTGGGCCACTGGGATCGCAGCTTGTTGGGGAACCACGACCACACCGATGTTGCCGAGAATGGAACGGACGTGCACCAAACCACGCAAACCGCCGAGTTTCCCGGGAGACGCCGCCAACAACCCCGCCACTTTGCCTTGAAAGGCCTGCAAGGGTTTGTCCCCTTCCCGTGGCCGAGAAAGCCAGTCTATCGTGTTTTTCAACAGCGGCGTGATCGAACTATTGTACTCCGGACACGCCAACAACAGTCCCGCATGGTCGTTCATCAGCTGGTACAGGTGCCGGGCATGTTCTGGAATGCCTTGTTCCCCTTCCAAGTCGCCATCGTAAATTGGCTGGGGATAGTCGGCCAGGTCGATCAGTGTCACCTCGCCTCCGTGCGCTTCAATTTTGGCGGCCGCCAGGCGAACCAGCTGCTTGTTAAACGAGTCTTTGCGGGCACTACCGGCAAACGCAAGGATTTTGCTCGACATGTTGATTCCTGCCATCGATAAAATGATCTGACCGATATTAAAAAAATCAGCGGCACCGCTGGGCCTGGGGCTCGACGATCCCGCCGCGAATACTCAATGATGTGTTAATCCGTTCCAAATCGCCATTGAACTTATCCCAGCGCATGTCCAAACGCAAAGGCAAAGGCCAGAAGAAAAAGAAAATTCGCCTGGAGTTCCGCAAAAAATACGACCAGTCAGTTCGCAGAAAGGATTTCACCCACCAAGAGGAACACGAAGACCACCTGGTTGCGGAGCAACGGATTTCGGGAAAGGGCGACCTGACGCGAAAGCGGACTGTCGTGGGGGACCTGGTGGGCGATGAAGAAACCGGTTTTCAGGTGATTCTCGACGTTGACTTGTCGGAGTGCCTGGCCGGCCGCGTGCTCAGCGTGCATGGTCTGACCACGATTGTGGAAACCGATGATCAAATCTACGAGTGCGCGACACGTGGTTTGCTGAAGAGTCTCGCGACGGAATTGCAGCATGTGATTGTGGCCGGCGATCGCGTCATGATCCGGCCGGCCTCGGACAACCAGGCGACGATTGTCCGCGTCGAGCCGCGTAAGTCCGTCATCTCTCGTACCAGCCGCGGCCGCCGCCAGATCCTGGTCTCCAACGTCGACCAGGCGCTGGTTGTATGCAGCGCGGCGGAACCCGTGTTGAAACCGAATTTGATTGACCGTTACCTGATTTCCGTCGAGCGAACTGAGATCAAACCGATCGTCTGCATCAACAAAGTCGACCTGGTGGAACCGGCAGATTTGCAACCCGTGATCGGCGTGTGGAGTTCGCTGGGATACGAGGTGATGATGGTTTCGGCCAAAACCGGGTTCGGCATTTCGCGACTGAGACGATTGGTGCACGGACGAGACAGCGTGGTGACGGGTCAAAGCGGCGTCGGCAAATCATCAATTCTCAACGCGCTGCACCCCGATCTGGCCCTGCGAACTCGGACGGTCAGCCAGGAATCGCAAAAAGGGCGCCACACCACAACCACCGCGGTATTGATTCCGATTCCTGGTGGGGGGCACATTGTGGACACGCCGGGCATTCGCCAATTCCAGCTGTGGGACGTGACCCGGGAGGAAGTCGAAGGTTGTTTTCGCGACATCCGCCCCTTCATCAACCATTGCCGTTTTCCCGATTGTTCGCATCGCCATGAGCAGCAGTGCGCCGTCAAAGACGCGGTCGCCGACGGTAAAATCGACGTCCGCCGTTATGAGAGCTACGTGGGAATGTACGAAGAGAGCCAGCGAGGCACTTGAACGAGGCGAACACGGCTGTCCGTTTTGCCGCTGGGCATGTGGCGAATGATTGGATACGATCAAGCTTCCCGCGGCAAAATCGCCGACGCGGATAACTCGCGGATCCTCAACGACTCGGCACCGTTAACTGTGACCCCCGACTAACTGTGACCCCCGACTATCAGAAAATACCCGATTCACCGGACTACAAAGGATCATACGCCTTTGTCAGCTTGGGGTGCCCGAAAAACACCGTGGACAGCGAGCGCATGATGGGTTTGCTGAAACTCGACGGTTACCAGTTGGTCGCGGATCCCGATGGCAGCGATTTTGTCATCGTCAACACGTGCGGATTCATCGAACAAGCTCGCCAAGAGTCGTTGGCAGCCATCGACGAAATGCTGCAGTTGAAACGGGACGGCAAAACCCGCAGCGTGATCGTGTCGGGATGCCTGGCTGAACGTCAAAAGGAACAAATGCTGCAGCAACGCCCGGACATCGATAAGTTGGTGGGCGTATTCGGCCGCGAACAGATTACCCAGGTCGCGGACCAGTTGCTGGGCGATTTGCAGGAACAACGATCGCTGTTTCAGCCGGCACCGATTCGGGCTTTGCCGGATGACAACCGGCTGAGAATTACCCCTCGACATTTCGCGTTTTTGAAAGTATCCGAAGGTTGTGACCGCCTGTGTACGTTCTGCGCAATCCCGAAAATGCGAGGTAAACACGCCACAAAGCCAATGGAAAACGTGATTGCCGAAGCCAAACAACTGGCCGATTCGGGCGCCCGCGAATTGATCATCGTCGCGCAGGATACGACCTATTACGGAATGGACCTGTACGGGCGACCGCGATTGAGCGAGTTGCTCCATGAATTGAACCAGGTGGAGAGTCTGCGATGGATTCGATTGATGTACTTTTATCCGATGTACATCGATGACGTTTTGATTCAGACCATCGCCGACTGTGACAAGATTCTTCCCTATATCGACATGCCGCTGCAGCACATCAACGACACCATGCTGCGGCGAATGAGTCGAAAAGTGAATCGTAAAGCAACCGAAGAAATCATCCAGCGGTTACGGGCTGGCATTCCCGATTTGGCCCTTCGCACCACGTTGATCACCGGCTTCCCCGGCGAAACGGAGGATCAATTTCAAGAGTTGGCGGAATTTGTCGAGCAGCAACAATTTGAACGACTTGGCGTGTTCACTTATTCTTACGAAGACGACACGCCGTCGGCGCGGCTGCCGGATCACGTGGATCAGGCCGTGATGGACGATCGACGCCAACGTTTAATGCAAATCCAGCAAGGCATCTCGCAGCGGCGAAATGCCAGCCTGGTTGGCAATACGATCCGATGCATCATCGATCAGCCGGTACCCGATCAGCCATCCCATCAACCGCGGGCGTGGGTGGCTCGCAGTCGTTTCGATGCACCGGACGTCGACGCCCTGGTATTTGTGACCGAGAACGACGCCGGTTTGACCCCCGGCGATTTGGTCGATTGCGAAGTGGTCCAGGCGCAAGATTACGAT
>JBFILF010000410.1:0-5135 GCA_041599835.1 Pirellulaceae bacterium | reverse complement strand
GGCCCGTTGCATCCCAATTGGGGGCCAGGCTAATGATCGTCACAGCCAGCACGCTCGGCACCACCGCCAGCAACCAACCTCGGGCGACCCGCGGACCTTCCGGGCATGTGGCAAAATGTGAAGAATCCTGTGGCATACCGCAACCGCCGGGAAAAGAAGCGCAAAAACATAGGTCGCCCGGCGGGAAATTCAACTCAGAATCGTCATTAGCGGGCAGCAATAACAAGCGGGCCTGCGCGGTCGGTCGGCCGCTTCGATGGTCCCGGCCCTACACCGCTGCGTTGGACGGGCTGGCCCAGTTTTGCGAATCGAACCGGGACTGCAACGCTTCGACATTCATCTCTTCGTGCCGCAGTGCATTGATGGCCAGCACCGCGGCTTCGGCGCCCTCCATGGTGGTGATGCAGGGGACACCGTGTTGCACGGCCGCGGCGCGGATACGGCCCTCGTCCGTCCGCGCGCCTTTGCCAATCGGCGTGTTGCAGATCATGTCGACCGATTCGTTCTTGAGGTGGTCGATCAAGTTGGGATGGCCTTCGATCAACTTTTTGACTCGCTCCACCGGTATGCCTGCCTGTTCGATGCGAGCCGCGGTCCCGGAGGTGGCCAGCAACTCGAATCCCAAGTTGTGCAGTTTCACGGCCAGTTCGACTGCGCGGTCTTTTTGGCGGTCCGCCACACTGACGAACACGCGTCCCGATTGCGGCAGCACGATGCCGGCTGCCAGCAAGGACTTGGCGTAAGCGATGGAAAACCGCGGGCTGATCCCCATCACTTCACCAGTGCTGCGCATTTCCGGACCGAGAACCACGTCGACGCCGGCAAACTTTTTGAATGGGAACACGCTTTCCTTGACCGACACATGCGCGGGCACAGGCGACGCGGTGACGCCTTGGTCAGCCAGCGATTGGCCTGCCATGACTTTGGCGGCGATGCGGGCCACCGGCATACCGGTCGCCTTGGCCACGAATGGCACCGTGCGACTGGCTCGCGGGTTGACTTCCAGTACGTACACGGTGGGCTTGCCGTTTTCCGTTTTGACGGCGAACTGCACATTCATCAGTCCGATCACGTTAAGGCGCCGCGCAAGGTCCGTTGTGGCCTGGCGAATTTCCTCCACGGTCGGGCCGGCCAGGCTGAATGGCGGAATGGCGCAGCCGGAGTCGCCGGAATGCACGCCGGCTTCCTCGATGTGTTGCATGACACCGGCCACGACAACGTCCTGGCCATCGGCAATGCAATCGACGTCGACCTCGATGGCGTCTTCCAAAAAGCGGTCGATCAACACCGGTTGGCCCTGCGCTACCACAAACGCTTCCATCACATATCGTTCGAACTGAGTTTTGTCGTAACAGATCTCCATGGCACGGCCGCCCAACACGTAACTGGGGCGCACCAGTACCGGAAAGCCGACTTTGTCCACGACGCTTCGCGCCTGATTGAGATTGCGGGCAATGCCACTGGGCGGCTGCCTCAAGCCAAGTTGTTCTAATAGCCGTTGAAACTTTTCCCGGTCCTCGGTCGCTTCGATCGTTTGCACGCTGGTGCCGATGACGGGGACGCCGGAATCGGCCAAGGCACGGGCCAGGTTCAACGGCGTCTGTCCTCCGAACTGAACAATTAGCCCGTCCGGTTTTAGGCGGTCGCAGATGTTCAACACGTCTTCGGCCGTCAGCGGCTCAAAAAACAAAATGTCGCTGGTGTCGTAATCGGTACTTACCGTCTCGGGATTGGAGTTGACCATGATCGATTCGATGCCAAGTTCGGCCAGCGCAAAACTGGCCTGGCAGCAGCAATAGTCGAACTCGATCCCCTGGCCGATCCGATTGGGCCCGCCACCGAGGATCATGATCCTCCGCACGTCCCCGTGCTTTTCCGGCGTTTCGTCTTCGTCTTCATAGGTGGAATAGAAATAAGGCGTGTACGCCTCAAACTCCGCGGCACACGTATCGACGGACTTGAACGTGGCAATCACGCCCAGCTGTTTGCGTCGTTGCCGAACCGTTAACTCCGAGGTGCCGCAGATGGTGGCCAATTGGCGGTCGGAAAATCCGAATTGCTTGGCCCGCTGCATCAATGGCCGGCTGATTTGTTCCAAAGACTCGATCGAGCGTAACTCGTGTTCCAATTCCACGATCTCGGCGATCTGGTCCAAAAACCACCGATCGATGTACGACAGCGCGTGGATTTCGTCGATCGTCATCCCGGCTTTCATGGCATAGCGGATATACCAGGGCCGCTTGTCGTTGGGTCGGGACAGGCGGCCGCGGATCGTGTCGATGTCGGGTTGTTCGTCCGTTCCCCAGCGATCTTTGCCATCGCAACCCAATCCAAACCGACCGACTTCCAGCCCCCTTAGTGCCTTTTGAAACGACTCCTTAAACGTGCGGCCGATCGCCATCGTTTCACCGACGCTTTTCATCTGTGTCATCAACGTCGTGTCGGCTTCGGGAAATTTTTCAAACGTGAACCGCGGTACCTTGGTCACGACATAGTCGATCGTCGGTTCGAAGCAAGCCTTGGTTTTGCGGGTGATGTCGTTGGGCAATTCCCACAGGCGATAGCCCACTGCCAGCTTGGCGGCGATCTTGGCGATGGGAAATCCGGTCGCCTTGGACGCCAGCGCGCTGGAACGGCTAACGCGCGGATTCATTTCGATCACCACCATGCGTCCCGTTTCGGGATGGCAGGCAAATTGAATGTTGGAACCGCCGGTTTCCACACCAATTTCCCGAATCACCGCCAGGCTGGCGTCGCGCATTCGCTGATATTCTTTGTCGGTTAACGTTTGGGCCGGCGCCACGGTGATCGAATCACCCGTGTGCACCCCCATCGGGTCAAAGTTCTCGATGCTGCAGATCACGACCACGTTGTCGTCCAGGTCCCGCATCACCTCCATCTCAAACTCTTTCCAGCCAATCACCGACTCTTCGATCAAAACCTGGTTGACGGGCGATTGGTCCAGGCCGCGCTGTACCAGCGTGTCAAACTCGTCGCGGTTATAGGCAATGGCACTGCCGCTGCCACCGAGTGTAAAACTGGGCCGAACCACGCAAGGCAAACCGATTTCGTCGGCAACCTGGCGTGCTTCGTCCAGTGATCGCACCGTTTCGCCGCGACAAACTTCCAGGCCAATCTTGGCCATCGCCTGCTGAAACAAATCGCGCTCTTCAGCCTTGGCAATCACGTGCGGTTTGGCGCCAATCATCTCGACGTCGAATTTGTCCAGCACGCCATGGCGGTGCAGGTCCATCGAGACATTCAAGCCCGTTTGGCCGCCCAGAGTCGGCAGCAAGGCATCCGGCCGCTCGCGCTCGATAATCTTGGCGACGATTTCCCAGGTTAACGGTTCGATGTAAGTGCGATCGGCCAAGCCCGGATCGGTCATGATGGTGGCGGGATTGGAATTGACCAACACAACCTGGTAATTCTCTTCGCGGAGTGCTTTGCAAGCCTGCGTGCCGGAATAGTCAAACTCACAAGCCTGTCCGATCACGATCGGACCGGAACCGATCAACAAGATCTTATGAATGTCGTCGCGTCGCGGCACGGATAGCCCTCGTCCTGACTGAAAAAACCTAAGTGGTGCTGCAAAATCTCCCAAGCGTACCAATTCCACTGGCCAACTATCAAGGACCGGTCATCTGCGCCGTCAAAACAGAGCCGCGACCGTGAGGGAGCGTGCACGACGTTCCTCCCTCCCTGACGGTCGGGGCTCCGTTTTATCTTTTCCTCACCCCAATCCCAATCTCTAATCCCAGCCCTCGATCTGTGCCGAGAAACGACAGGGCATTTGATTCGAGCACAAACAGAGCCGCGACCGTGAGGGAGCGTGCACGACGTTCCTCCCTCCCTGAGTCGGGGTTCCGTTTTTAAAAATCTTTGTCCTAATCCTCTCCTGACGGTCGGGGTTCCGTTTAAGCGTCAGGCACCCCCGCCGAGGCGACAATTACGAGAAAGATATAGGACAAGCACTGCAGCCGACTGGTTAATTTCCTTTTACAATGAGCGGGTCATTGATACTGAAAGGCAAATCCCATGATCCGAATGATGCTCTGTGTTGTTTTGGCCGTCACTGGCACATCCACCATCCAGCTTGCTGCCCAGGATGACGCGTTTCCACCGCCCCACCAGACGGCGCTGGGCGAAGTCGATCGGCGCGCCGACCAGATCAAACAAATCAACCGTCTGATCTGGGAGTACGCCGAAATCGGACTCCAGGAGCGCAAGTCCGCGGCGCTGTTGGTCGAACACTTGACCGAGGCGGGGTTCGCAGTTGAAACCGGCGTGGCCGGCATGCCCACAGCGTTTGTCGCCAGTTATGGATCGGGCCAGCCCGTGATCGCCTTGCTGGCGGAATACGATGCGCTGCCTGGCATGTCGCAAAAGGTCTCGCCGCAGCGCGAAGCCGTTGTCGACGACGCGCCGGGTCACGCCTGCGGACATAGTGGGTTGGGGTCGGGATCGTTGGCAGCCGCCATGGCGGTCAAAGCGGCGATTGACCAGCACGATGTTCCCGGCACCATTCGGCTTTACGGCACACCGGCCGAAGAAACCGTGATCGACAAGATCTACATGACGCTGGACGGCTTGTTCGATGATGTCGACGTCTGCCTGCACTGGCATCCCAAAGACAAAAACCAGGCGGCCACGTCGGGCAGCAAAGCGCTCATCTCGGCCAAGTTCACCTTTTCCGGAACACCGGCCCATGCCTCGGGTACCCCCGAAGCCGGCCGCAGTGCCCTGGATGCCGTCGAGTTGATGAACATCGGTGCTAATTTCATGCGGGAGCACATCAAAGATGATGCGAGAATCCATTACGTGGTGACCGACGGCGGTGGCGCGCCGAATGTCGTGCCGCCAACGGCGACGGTCTGGTATTACTGCCGCGCCGACGACCACCAGGATGCCGAACGGAACTTTCGCTGGCTGACGGATATTGCTGAAGGCGCAGCAAAAATGACGCAGACCCAAGTCGCGGTGCGAATCGACACCGATTGTCACGAACTGATCGTGAACCAACCGCTGTCGGATTTGATTTCGGACAACTTGGAAAAAGTTGGCCCTCCCCAATACACCGACGAAGAAATTGTGTTTGCCCGCCGACTGCAACAACCGTTAATTCAAAAATTCGG
>JBFILF010000409.1:0-5148 GCA_041599835.1 Pirellulaceae bacterium | reverse complement strand
GCGGTTTGGCACCTCGATGTCGGCTCATCACATCCTGGGGGTGAAGAAGCTCCCAAGGGTTTGGCTGTTCGCCAATGAAAGTGGTACGTGAGCTGGGTTCAGACCGTCGTGAGACAGGTCGGTCCCTATCTGCCGTGGGCGTACGAAACTTGAGGAGGTTCTTCTTTAGTACGAGAGGATTTGGAAGGACGTAGCTCTGGTGTACCAGTTGTCACGCTAGTGGCACGGCTGGATAGCTAACTACGGAAAGGATAAACGCTGAAAGCATCTAAGCGTGAAGCCCTCTCCGAGATAAGGTTTCGTTCCCGATTCGTCGGGAGAAGTCCCCTGGAAGACGACCAGGTTGATAGGCCGTGTGTGTAAGTGCAGCAATGCATTCAGCTAAACGGTACTAACGGACGAACGCTTGACCACATATATCCACCCCTCTCAGCGACCGCTGAGAGTTATGCAGGTTGCAGGCTGGAGACGGGAGCCGATTGCTGAACTCGCCAGAGTTCAGTCGCGGCCCATCCCGATTCAGTCGACAACCGCACACGGATAAATGGTTCTTGAATCCCAAATGGGTACGCTACAAACAAAGAGGAAAACAAAGAGGATCCGGTTGGTGTCCTTCTCCCTCGGGGAGAAGGTGTCGCAGGCCGGATGAGGGCAGACCCTGCCCCCCATCAATTCAAACCAGTTGCCCGTCCTTCAAGGCCGTCGGGGCGAATAGGCCCGACGGTCTTCTTCCGGCAACCATATCGAAGTGGTCACACCTGTTCCCATCCCGAACACAGCAGTTAAGCACTTCGAGCCGATGATAGTACTGCAAGTGCGAAAGTAGGTATTGCCGGTCTATTTATGAGCCCCTTCTCGCGAAAGTGAGAAGGGGCTTTTTTTCGTTGCCCTCGGGGAAGTACATCCATTCCAACACGAAGCGCCATCGACTGGTGCCAAGAAGAAAGCCACTGATCAGTGATTCGCGCTGGCAATATTCTCTTGGGATCGCGTTAAACAGTTACACGGCTTATTCAACAACTCCCCAGCTACTCCAGTCCAGGGCGTATCCAGTCGCGGCGCGCCATGCACGAATTTTCTCCGCCGGCTGGCTGGCACATTTTTTGCTTCAAGCAATACGTGACTCGGATGCCACGCCACGTCCATTCGATTCCCTCGACATCCGAAATACACCAGCGATTGCCGGTGGTGAAACCCATCAACGAGGACTCCGTGATGTCCATATTGCACAGTGCGACCATGCAACCGGTGTTGCACAGTTTCGAATATTGCCTGGACTTTTTGCGCGAGCAGGTGGCCGACGTTTCGCCGTCAGACATGGTGGCTCAACCGGCACCGATCAAGAATCATCCCGCCTGGGTCATCGGGCACCTGACGTGGACCTGTCAGCTGCTGGGCGGCGCGATCGGCATGGCCGCTTGGCTGCCGGAAAATTGGGCCCAGCGGTACGGCACTGGCAGCCAACCCGCGGCTGATCCAGACTTCTACGAATCGAAAACCGATGCCCTGGCGATTCTGGACGATGCGCGAAACCAGATCAGGGACCGGATCCAACAACTGGACGATGCGCAACTGGATCAAAAATTCCCCGACGAATCGTATCGACAGGTATTCCCGACAATACGCCACGCCCTGACGCAGGTGCTGGTCGCCCACACCGCCAACCACATCGGCCAAATAACCATTTGGCGGCGGGCGATGGGCCTGCCATCCCTGGGCCGGTCCTTCGAGTGACCTCCGGCGGTGACGCGAGTGCTGCTGTTGGTCATGCGTCTGACCAAAAATTGGCCGGTTGACCAAATTTTGGTGGAGCGCATGCGTGCGTATCGCTGACCTATTTCCGATTCGTTGATGACGAAGGCCCGAGGAGGCTGATGAGATGCACGGCAATCATTGGTACGTGCTTTGCACCGGAACATGGCCTTCTGCAAATCCGAACTGCGAACAGAAAAACCAAATCAAGGTACAAATTTATGAAACTTGACACGCACTTAACGGTCGGCGTGCCTTCGTGCAAAACGGTTACCGTAATGCCCGGCATGGAGATCAAGTATTTGGCAATTGGCGGCGATACTGGCGGAGCCTATTCCGTTTTCGAAATTGATTGCGAACCAGGTGCGGGGCCGCCAGCCCATATCCACAGTCTTGAAGATGAGTCGTTTTACGTGCTGGAGGGTACATTTGAATTCCATATCGGGGACCAAACGCTAATCGCCACACCCGGCTGGTTTGGAATCGGGCCACGCGGATTGGCGCATGCCTTTCGCGCGACCAGTGACAAGCCGGCAAAAATGCTGATGATTGCGAACCCCAGCGGATTTGAGAATTTCTTTGACGAACTTGGTGATTTGCACGCCAATCCGGATACGGCCCCGTCCCAAGTCGAAAAGGTTTTCGCGGCGTATGGCATGCAGCTGGTGTAAATGCCCCTCACCAGTCCGCGGCCGCCCGCAGCGGTGATTTTTGTTGCCGAGGGCTCGAGCGTGACCATAAATTTAGATGGCCCTTGACCACGCGCCGGTTGGGATCCAACAGGCGGTTGCGTCGTGCAGGCATGTTCGGAGATGTCCATGCGAAAGATTTCCGGCAATCCTTCGTCGATTTCTGAACCATTCGAAACGATCAAACATGCCACCCGTATATTGCGCCGCGTGTTTTTTACCGTGCTAAGCGCGGCCATCATCGTTGTCAGTGCTGTTGTATTCATCGGGCAACTCCTTGGGACAGGAAAACAAGGAGAATATTTTTATTTCGGCACCGCCGCTCTGATTTTGCTGGGATGGTGTTTGTCGCGAATCGGATTTTCCCGGACCCGCCTTCGCCACAACGACAGCCCTCGCATCCCAATGATGTTCCAACCGGATCAATCCGACGGCTTGAAGCGTTGGAAATTTTCGATGGGGAACTCCGCCGACGAATTCGACTCGATGGGGGGAGTCGGCAAAAACGCGTTCAAATTGACGAAGTCGTTTTCGATTCCGCTGGCCGGACTTCCGATCGACCAGTTGCCCGATGATCAAACCATGACCGTCATCCGCGACAAAATCGTGCAAGGCCAAACTGTCGAGAATGCTTGCCGCGAAATTCACCCGGCGTTTGACTCTTGGGATGCCATGCAACAGGGCGCCTGCGTGCTCTATGTGATGGAAAAACTGGAACGGCTTCAACAGCAGGACGGTTTTTAGGTAAAGGCGTATTCGGTAAAGGGGACAATATCCGGTCCACAGCGGCGATGCGGTTTGGCACCTCGATGTCGGCTCATCACATCCTGGGGGCGAAGAAGCTCCCAAGGGTTTTGCTGTTCGCTTTCAAGGCCGCCAGAGCTAATAGGCTTGCGGTTTTCTTCCGGCAACCATATCGAAGTGGTCACACCTGTTCCCACGAGCGAACACAGTAGTTAAGCAACTCGAGCCGATGATGGTACTGCAAGTGCGTAAGTAGGCAAAACCATTGCCGGTCTGTTTATGCGCCCCTTCTCGCGAAAGTGAAAAGGGGCTTTTTTTGTTGCCCCTACAGATGACTCAAGCTTCGATTGTCACACAACGTCCGTGGCGACATCGCGCCGATACCGCCGAGTACGAGGGTCGCGGCCCGCAACGCCAGACAGGGTGTTCTTCTTGGGTAATGGTATAATTCGATGAGTTCTAGGACGTGCCAAACGTGGCGGCTATTTCGGTTACTGAACACGGCTTGATTTGCGAGAATGTCCCAGTCAGATCCCCAGGCCGATCGGGCGGCTTTTGTTGCTCAGTGGAAAATCACCGCGCCCTTGCTGCAAGCAAATTCGGTACGGGAAATCCGCCAATTAACCTCTCGCCAGCGTCAGCAACAAATCGATAATCTGTTAAAACTCGGTTTTCAGTTCCGTCGTCCGAGAACTGACGATGGTCTCGTTCATCTGCACAGATTTCTTTGTCAACTCGAACAGATCAAACACAGACAATCGTGAATCCTATTTTGGAAGCCGCCAACCAATTGCAATCCTTCTTTTAGGAAAAGGAATTATCTTTTGCTTTATCGGCGGTATTGCGGTTTTGCGCTGGGGAGTACCGCGGTTCGACCGTGTCCGTTACTTCAATCGTTTTTTCAGCAATCCCTGCTTGCACAAACTTCTCCGGCAAGGACGTGAACGGTCATTGGGCGAGAATCAGTGGCGTAAAAAACGTGTCGTCTTCCTCGATATCGACGGTCGTATCCGGAATTCCGCTGGGGTCACTGAGTGGACATGGCTGGATCACGAGCACTTTGTTTTGGCCGTTAAAATCGACGTGCATCCATCTGGTTCCCACGATGTCCACGATGACGTATGCGGTGTTATTTCCGTTATCGCTGACAGAACTGAAAAGCAAAATCCCCCGGCATTGGCCGATGATCGCTTCGATCGCATCCTTCATGCCCGCGCTGATTCCGGTATCCCCTTCCAAAATTAACGGATCGCTTTCGCTGGGGTTAATTTCGTTGTTTTCGTAATACGACAAATCTTCCTCGTTGGGACCGTATAGAATTTGGCGCCTTAGATCAGGCGTTCCGTTGCTGGCCGAACCGATATCCACCGTTCCGAAATTTCCAGGTTCGTTGCCAAGCGGATAGATGCTGATTTCCAGGACCCCATCGCTTCCGTCAACGATATTGTCGGCGTCGTGTCGTTCCGGGTCGATCACCCGAAACGCATCATCGTACCGTTGAACCATGTCAAATTTGTTGCCTTTTCCTTTCTGAATCTTTTCAAAGAAAAGTTCCTTACCGTCACCTTCCGGTCCATTATCCATGATGTCTTTGGTAATCAAGGAAGGGTTTGAATTAAGGGCATTTTCAAAATAGGCTTGGGCCCGAAAATACTTTTTCCATCGCTCAACATCATATGCGAATGGTGTCAGCGTACTGTTAAAATCGCCTCCGGGCGGAATGCGAATTCCACTGGCCGGCATGATCACCGCGGTTGACAAAACATCGAGATTTGATTCGTTGGTGCCAATCACCGGTGCGAATAATAGTGGCAATGGACCATCGCCGTTGGAACTGCCGGCAATGTCGCGGTGCCCCACCACCCGGACCGCATTGTATGGAACGGCACCCCACTCAAATTCCCAACGTCCGGTGGCCACATTCATGCGAGCCCGGCCCAACGTCACGTCACGTATCGCGTTG
>JBFILF010000408.1:0-5157 GCA_041599835.1 Pirellulaceae bacterium | reverse complement strand
GACCGCCACTTCATCAAGCCATTGGCGTTGACCGAAGGACCGCTGGACCGGCAGTTCCGCAAATTGGCCAAAGTCGTGGCGGAATTGCCGCGGGCAATCATTGTCGAACAAACAGAAACGTACCTCCACGCCGAATTTCGCAGCCGACTCGGTTTCATCGATGATGTCGAATTTCTGCTCAACGCGGACGATCAACTTATCCATGTGCGATCGGCGTCTCGAACAGGCTGGTACGATTTTGGCGTGAATCGGAAACGAATCGAGCATATCCGGCGCAAATGGCAGGCAAACTGAGCCATGAACTTCCAAGCGAAACCATGATTTAAAAGGCGACCAATTTTGGTCGTAAGTGGCCGAAGTTGCGGAGACTTCGGGTGTTCGCAGCCATAGTTGCGTAGACTTCGGAACAGCAGATCAAAAGACTAATAAAATGTACCGATATACTGTCAAATGTACGTTCACGTCAGGGGACGCGGATCTAATTGAAAGCTGGTTGGAGTGGTTGAAAAACGGACACATTGCTGATGTGATGCGTGGAGGTGCCAGCGGTGCCGAGGTCATCCTCATGAATGTGGAATTGCCCACATTTGAAATCCGTTACCGATTTCCGGCCAAGGCATCTTTTGAACAATATCTGGCTGAACATGCGCCCCGGTTGCGAGATGAGGGGCTGTCCAAATTTCCGCTTGAACTGGGTTTGGCTTACGAGCGGAGCGACGGCCAAGTTGTTTTTGAAACGCCCTGAATCAAGACCCGCATGGCGGGTCGGGAGATCCGGGCACAGCGCGTGTACCCAACTGTTGGTGCGGGGTCCGGAGACCCGCGCACAGCGCGACGTGGCCCGCTGCGCTCGGCGCAGGTCTCATGACCTCGCCGCAATGGGTGGTGACCGGCATTAGGTGCGGGGTCGGGAGACCCGCGCACAGCGCGATCCGTGCACACGCGCGACCCGACCACTACGCGTTTTGGAGGCGCAAACAATTCACAGCTCCACCCAGGCGCAATCTCGATTCCCGTTTTTTGGCCGGGCCAGTACAATCGGGCGGCAATGCGCCGCAAATACTAATCCAACTGAGAAACGAAAATAACATTCAATGTGCGGAATCCTGGCGATCTTTGATATTCACGACGACTCTCCATCGCTCAGAAACCAGGCGTTAACACTGGCCAAGCGATTGCGACACCGGGGTCCCGATTGGAGCGGCGTGTTTGAATCGCCCAACGCCATCCTGGCCCACGAGCGGTTGGCGATCGTCGACGTGGAACATGGCGCGCAACCGCTATACGGGACTGACCGAAGCACGGTGTTGGCCGTCAACGGCGAAATCTATAACCACCGTGATCTGGAAGCCCGCCTGGCACATCCGTATACGTTTCAGACGCAATCCGATTGCGAAGTCATCCTTCCGCTTTACGAACAGCGCGGCGCCGATTTTCTGAATGACCTCAACGGCATCTTTGCCTTCGCCCTGTTTGACGGCCAGGCGAATCGGTATTTGATCGCGCGCGACCCGATCGGTGTCATGCCGCTTTACTTTGGTCACGATGATCACGGCCGACTGTTCGTGGCGTCGGAATTAAAAGCGATAGTGGATGTGTGCCGGTCGTTTGGCGAATTCCCGCCGGGTCATTTCATGGATCACCGTTCGGCGGAACCCCAGCCATACTACCAGCCGGCTTGGCGGGACTACGACTCGGTGCGCGGCAAACCCGCTGATCCCAGCGCGATTCGTGAATCCCTGGAGCAATCCGTGCACCGCCAACTGATGTGCGACGTGCCTTATGGCGTATTGCTGTCCGGCGGATTGGATTCGTCCATCTTGACTGCCATCGCCCAACGATTTAGCAAGCGTCGCGTCGAAGACAGTGACCGCAGTGAGGCCTGGTGGCCCCAGCTACATTCGTTTGCGATTGGCCTGGAAGGATCGCCGGACTTGGCCGCCGCCCGCGTGGCCGCCAAGGCAATCGGAACCGTCCACCACGAGTTTCAATACACGATTCAGGAAGGATTGGATGCGCTAAGCGACGTGATCTATCACATCGAAACGTTTGACGTGACGACCGTTCGCGCTTCGACGCCCATGTATTTGTTGGCGCGGCGGATCAAGGCCATGGGAATCAAAATGGTGCTGACCGGCGAGGGTTCGGACGAGATCTTTGGGGGTTACCTGTATTTTCACAAAGCCCCCGATGCCCGGGAGTTCCACGAAGAAAACATCCGCAAGCTGGACCAACTGCATTTGTTCGATTGCCTCCGCGCCAATAAGTCGCTGGCTGCCTGGGGAGTGGAAGCCCGCGTGCCGTTCCTGGATCGTGAATTCCTCGACGTGGCCATGGGCTTTGATGCCGAGCACAAGATGATCCACCAGGATCGCATGGAAAAACACGTCTTGCGTGAAGCATTCAAGGGTAGTTTGCCGGACGAAATTCTCTGGCGGCAAAAGGAACAATTCTCCGACGGCGTCGGCTACTCATGGATTGACACCCTGAAACAAGTGGCCGAAAGCCAGATCACTGACGAGCAGTTCAGCAAGGCCCGGTTTCGCTTTCCCGCCCACACGCCCGCCAGCAAAGAAGCGTATTTCTACCGCGCGATTTTCGACACTCATTTCCCCGGTGAGATGGCTGCCAAATGCGTTCCCCACGGCATGAGCATCGCATGCAGTACACCGACGGCAATACGTTGGGACGAAATGTTTCAGCGGCGGGCCGATCCGTCCGGGCGCGCGGTGGAAGGCGTTCATAACCACGCCTATTAGATGACCATCGTCTGCTCAGGTTCTCCCGCATCGGCGGAGGAATTGCCCGTCTTACAATCCGACTTTGCTGTGTCATCGCCGGCGCGGCGACCGGGTGAATGCGAAATCCATTAGTCGGACATTGCTCGTTGGTCAGCGGTCCCCTCTTTCTTCCGGCTGCGCCGTGTGTCTACGAACCAGGGCATCAATGCAAACAGGAGCAGCGCGATGGCATAGGCACTCCCGGAAACCGGATCACGGCTGGATACATACTCGCTGAGTGAAATCTGTTGCACCCATAACACGAGCATTGCTTCCGCCAACAGCAACAAGAATAGCGCTGTGAATCCCACGCTCAGTCGATTAGTCACGCCGGCACCGATGGCAAATCGTCGCACGATCCACCGCGCCGCCAGCAGCGACACCAGGACCATCACCGGGAGCTCCAGCAGTTCCGCTGGTCGTTCACCCACCACCGGCACGATGAGAAGCACGCGCATGACGCCCAGCATGAATCCGGCGGAAAAGACCAGGGCAAAGTACACCAGAGCTGGCCAAATGACACGCTTGATCATAGTGCCTCGAACACCATCGATTGCGAGAAGGGTGCCACGTGGTAGTCCACAACCAAGTTGTCACGATAATGGGTCGCCAAAACGACTTACGTCCCATTTCTATAAATTATCTGTCACGCCGTCCACAAAATTCCTGGCCAGCTAACCGGAATCCATACGGTGCTGGCATAACTGGTATGAGGGCAAAGCCTGCTGAAGAAAAGGTCCGCCTTTATTAGTCTTGCCGAGTCGGCGTGATTCTTGGCGAGAATTGCCACCGTGCTGCGCTGGTGGCTTTACGGGCGGGCATCATCGGCATTGCTGGACCGCGTGGCAAACGCATATGTTCAACAACGCGATGCCTTAGCGACTCACTTCCACACCAACGAACCCCCAAAAACACGTCGACAAATCGGTATCAAACTCTCCTAAATCAACCGCTGTATTTTTTGGGATAACCAACGCTTGAAAAATTTTCTGGAAAGCGGCTGTTAATTGGCCGATTTGCGGGCTTCCCAGCGATTTTGGGCAATCTGATCAAACGGCGGTTAAACGTTTTCTGGTTCCGGCCAATGGAGCGAGACCTGCCCTTAATCCCCTTGCGCTAGGTCCCGTCGAAACTGGGTAAAATCGAGTCCCGAGAATTCCAACGGTTTGGTGGATTGCACGTACGCGCTATGACAGCCGCACAACCTAGTTCACCAATTACAAATCAGGTGATATTGACAGATGACAAGGTCCGAAAACTGTTTGACCAGCTTTGCGTAGAGCTTGGATTCCGCCTGGCGGTTGCCCATATTAGTTTAGGAAACGCTTATTCTCGGATGGGCGAGTGGAATAAAGCGATCCGTTTCGTTGACCAATCCATTTGCGATTCATTTTCCGTGACATCTCGGTGGACCAGCTCAAACTAGATTAGCCAATGAATTCATTAAGTTGACGACTCTTCTTCCTTTATGGCGTAAGGTACCAGTTCGCCCAATTCCGGCAAACGAAAAGTCAAAATGGTTTTCAATGTTCACCAAACTTGTCTCCAACACTTCAACATTCTTGTCGTTTCTGTATTGTCCATAAGCAGCACACAGAACAACTCCAGCACGTTTATCGCCTATCCGGTTGTTGCAAATGTTCTGCTGACTGGACATCATGACGTGAAACACGAACTCATCTTTGTTGAGTCAGATCTGCTGACAAATAACCGCGTGATCGCGGCGCCAACAATGGGCTGGTTTGATGGTGTTGTTGAAATTGAAGCGGGCAAGCCATTAAGGTTTTCATGGCTCACTCGGATTTATGTAGTACCTACTGGTGCGCAAATTCCGGAAGCAGTTGACGACGACCTGATGGCTCAATGGCCGTCGTGCAAACCACCCGTCCGTCATTTCAAATCCGCGCCCCTATATAGCCCCGTGGTCTCAGCCATCTCGTCTTGCAAGTTGGTAGAAATAAACCAGAAGGAGGTCAAAATCGAGTTGATCGAGCACACCTTGCTGGATTCGACCGGTGCCGAGGCCAATATTTGGCCCCCAATACTAGCTTTATTTGGGATCAGTGCGATCGGATTTGCCGGATGCTTCGCAATATGCTGGAGACGGTACCGTCGTAAAAAATTGTTTCGCACAACGATGGATAATGCATACTCAGACTAAAATCCAACTCTCATGGCCACCTACTTTTTGTTACTACTTCTAACGATTTGTCTCGAAGTTGGAATCGCATTGATGTTCGGTCGTTATTTGCTTAAAGGAATTGGTACAACTTCGCTTTCCCAACTTCTCGTTTGCGTCGTTTGCCTTAACTTGTTCACGCATCCGCTGGCGACACTTGCTGTGATTGGTCTTAATAGTGACATTTTGGCCGTGGAG
>JBFILF010000407.1:0-5159 GCA_041599835.1 Pirellulaceae bacterium | reverse complement strand
CTCGACGGCTCGCTGCAATAATCGCTTTTCACCGGCGACCATATCCTCTCCCGCAAACGCTTCGATCAATGCGGTTTCCTGATAAGCGTTTTCGACAATTCCGACGCCGGCGATCACGTTTAGCTGGCGGGCCAGCGGCTCAGCCACGTGCGCCGCCAATTCGTCCAGCGAATGATCGACAAGCCTTTGATGAAACCACTGGGCGCCCGCGGCGCTGCCAAGACCAACCAGTGACATCTTGACTAGTCCGCTTTGCAATTCACCCGAAATTGACGTGTGAGGTTTGATCCGATTGCAAAGCACCAGATGATCCGCTTGCCTCACCTGCCGATTAATGGGTATGGCCCAACCGGCCGCGCCGACACGCACCAGGTCGGTTTCCAGGTTGGACCGGATGGGGCAACCGCAAGCCGATTCGGTTATCCCCAGACGCTCTAACAACTTGACCTGCCCTTGCGGGGTCGCCCCACCGTGACTTCCCATGGCGGGTACGATAAACGGCTGGGTGCCCAGCGTTTTCAAAAAGGCCGCGATGGTCTGCAGAATGGCGGCGATATTGGCAATCCCGCGGCTGCCAGCGGTAAGGGCCACGGAATCACCCGGGCTGATACGGCGGTGCAACTGGAGTTGCTGCAGCTGTTCGGTAACGGCTGCTTGGATCGAGGTCACGACCGGTCGCGGAAACGATTGCCGGACCTGGACGAGTTCGGAAAAGGGAAGTTGCTGTTCCGCCATCGCGGGGATATCAGATCGCGTCGATCTTTAGCAAAAACCGGTTTATACCGTCACGATTGCCGGGCACCAGCATAAAAACCGGAGCTTGTTCAAATTGGATTAATTCGCTTGGTGGAATGGCCGAATTACCGATCATGCTGGCGCGGTTCAGGCCGTTCCCAGCGCTCGAATACGTCAGGGAACGACGTCGATCGCAGATTGATTTTCCAATCTCATGTGGCAAGGTCCAGCCCATGTCCTCTTTATCGATCTTGGTGCCCAGGATGGGCAATGTTGAAGACTTCGAAACCACGCTGGCGGCGATTTTGCGTTACCGATTGCCCCGCCACCAGGTCATCGTCGTCCACGATTTGCCGCCCGGCGACCCATATGGGCTGGCGGGCGAGGTCGACTTTGTTTCGGTGCCGGGCGAACCGGGATTGGTTAAGTGGTTTAATGCCGGTGCCGCATGCGCCCAGGGCGAATTCATCAACCTGATTTGTCCTGGTGTGGAAGTCACCGAACGCTGGTTTTTATACGCGATTCGCGCGCTGCGATCGCCCGGTGTCGGCTCAGCCATTCCCGCGATCATGGACCCCCAACAAGGAATGAACCCCACTGTGTGGGGCATTGGCATTTCAATTGGCATGAATCGCCGGGTTTGCCGTAAACCCAGTCAACCGGTAATCGGCCCAAGCCGGTGGGCGGGGTTTTATCGTCGTGAGACGTTACGTTTAATTGGGCCGCTCGACGAATCGCTCAGCGACGATTATTTGGATGTCGACCTGGCATTGAGTTTGCGGAAGCTTGGTTTGGGAACCGTCAACGTCAGTCAAAGCGTGTGCCGGATGCCAAACAGCCAATTGGCGTTGTCCCGGCCCACACGTCGTGGCGGACGCGACGCTCAACGCATGGTGCAGCGGTATCTCGCCGGTCGCGGGCGCGCGGCGAGCGTGCGAACGGCGGCGGCCGTCACTGCTGAATTAGCTGGCTGCCCGTTGCGTCCCCGGCAGCTTGCACAAGTGCTGGGACGACTCGACGCCAAAACCAAGCGAGCTTCCGATTTCGCGCATGGACGGCGATTGGAATTGGTCCAACATGAGATTTTGGAGTCGGGCAGCAGTGCCGGCGATCAGCATCACTCGTCGGTCGCGCGAACGAAAGCCATGCAGGCCGCTTGAGGCACGGGCCCAAGTTTCTTTCACAAGATGTTCTCGCCGCCGGGCACAGCGAAGGTACGGCCCGGCCACCGATGTGCGGCCGCGCATGGGTATTGGTGGCCCGCTGTGATATAATCGCTGGAACGCGAAAATTGCCAAGTTACCACAGGATTTGACTCGCGCAACCGCGCCCCCAACCGAATTCAGGAGAACGTTTCATGTACTTACGGTTTGCCAGGCGATTGTTACTGGAGACCGACAAGCGATTGTTGTGGAAACTGTTCTGGAACATGGGCGTGAAGGGATTGCGATCTGTCCAATTGCATAAGCGGCGGCTGAAACGGGGTGAGTTTTTTCCACCGTATTTGTACATTTCTGTCATCAACAGCTGTAACTTGCGGTGCCAGGGTTGTTGGGTCGATGTGGCGCACAAACAACACAAAATCGAAGCGGCGGCCCTCCATCGCATGATCGACGAAGCGAAACGCGTCGGCAATTCGTTCTTTGGCATCCTGGGCGGCGAACCGCTGATGCACAAGGAGCTGTTCGACGTGTTAGAGGCTCACCCGGACGCCTACTTTCAGGTGTTTACCAATGGTCATTTCATTACCGACAAAGTCGCCAAACGGATCAGGCGGTGCGGCAATGTGACGCCGTTGGTCAGCGTCGAAGGCTCGGAAATTGTCAGTGATCAACGGCGCGGACATTCGGGTGTGCTAAGTGCCACCATGCGCGGACTGCAAAACTGCCTTAATAATCGGGTGATGACTGGCGTGTGCACCAGCCTGTGCCAGACCAATTTTGACGATCTGTTGACGGAAAAATGGGTGGACCGGCTAATTGAAATGGGGGTCATGTACACCTGGTTTCACATCTACCGGCCGGTCGGCCCGGAGTCATGCCCGGAATTGGCGCTAACGCCCCAGCAACAGCGGGAGGCCCGACAATTCGTGGTGGAAATGCGGTGCAAAAAGCCGATTATCGTGATCGATGCTTATTACGATGCGGACGGCCTCGCGCTTTGTCCGGCCGCGACTGGATTCACCCACCACATCAACCCGTGGGGCGATATTGAACCGTGCCCGATCATTCAGTTCGCCACGGACTCGATCCACGAAGAGCGTCCCTTGCGCGAGACGTTTAATCGATCCGGATTCCTGCGCGATTTTCGACAGACGGCGGCCGCCCATACCCGCGGTTGCATCGCGCTGGAGCGCCCGGATTTGATCGATCGATTGGTCCAGGCTCACCAGGCCAAGGACACGACCGCCCGCCAAACGGCACTTGAGGAATTGCGGGCGGCCGGTCGATACCCTTCGCAATACGCGCCCGATTTGGAACCGGTCCCGGAAAAAAGCTGGGCCTATCGACTGGCCAAGAAGATGGCGTTTCACGAATATGGGGCCTATTCCAGCAACTTTCAACCGGAAAACTGGATGGATCCCCGCCAACACCAACCGACGTCATTGGCGCGGCCAGCGTCGCCATTGGTTCAGATTAAAACGGGGTGATGCGTTGAACGTCAGACCACCGACCTGGCATCCCTGGATTCTTTTCGCCGCTGACCCGGGTTTACGCCAATCGGATCACCGCGGAGTTGATGCCGAGTGGAACTGACGATTTTTTTGATCATCATTGGCGTGGCCGCCTTGGCTGTGATTTCGATCATCGGCGTGGTCATCCTGGACAAACGGCGAACGGAATCGTTGCAGACCGCGGCGGAAGAAATGGGGTTAGTGTTCCAGCCGCAAGGGGACGCAGCTCTACAAGGGCACTTGGCCGGTTTTCAATTGTTCAACCAGGGGCGGGGCCGCAAACTAAGGAATCTGGTCATTGGCGACGCCGGCGAGATTGTGATTGCCATCTTCGATTACCAATACACCGTGGGCGGCGGCAAGAACTCGCAAACATGGCGGCAAACCGTTGCCTCGCTCCAATCGGCCGCACTCCAGTTGCCGGCGTTCACCATGCGCCCGGAGAGCCTGTTTGACCGGCTCGGTGCCGTGTTTGGTTCTCAGGATATCGATATCGAAACGGATCCGGTGTTTTCACGGATGTTCGTGTTGAAATCGGACCATGAAAATCAAGTTCGCAAGTTGTTCGACGAATCGTTGCTGGATTTTTTCAAACGCAAACAGGGAATCAGTGTTGAGGCGACGACGGGGCAGCTGATCATGTATTATTCGGCGAAACGAGTTAAGCCGCATTTGCTGAAGTCGTTTTTGCAGGAAGCGTACGAAGTATATGGACTGTTGGTCGATCGCTGTAACGATTTGGAGAAAAGCGGAGGGGTACTACCGGCAGCCAAATCCGATCAGGAACAAGCTGAAATGTAGAGAATGCTGCAAATTCGCCGGGATAACCGGCCGATCGGTGATATTTGTCGGTTGCCGCGTGTTTCGTGTTTAGCTGCTATGGAACTTAAAGTAAATTATTGACTACCTTTATCTTTGAAAACGGCTTTCCAATGCAATTAGTTGTGATTCCGTTCCGTGCCCGTCTTTGCTTTGTGTGGCTGATCGCATTTTCAACGTTGCATTGCGTTGAAGCCCAACCGATCGCCGCCCAGGATCGCGTGATGCTGGGCGTCCGTTTTGTCGGCTGGACGACCCCCAAAGACCCGCACGATGATACGTCAGTCGTGGCCGTGGTTGTGACAGGTGGGCCCGCCGAAAAAGCGGGAATCTTGACGGGTGACGAAATCCTGACCATCGATGACCGAATCATCTTGCAGCCGAGAGATTCGCTATTGGCCCTGCGAGGACAGGAGCCGGGTGATGTGGCGCGAGTGGAAATCAGGCGCGGCCGCAAATTTATGTTTTTGGACGTCGTATTGGCGCAAGCTACCCGCATCGATGTCTTGCCACCCACTGAGCAAAACAATCAAGCGATTAGAATGGAGACCGGTATCGTCGGTCGCAAGGCGCCTGAGTGGACGGTGACCGAATGGGCCGGGCTGCCCGCAGGCAATGACTCACTTCAGCTCAGTGATGTCGAGGGCAAAATCGTCTACTTGTTCTTCTTTCAGTCCAGCTGCGAATCGTCGCGACGCGAAGGATTGTCTGTGTTGCGAGAAGTCAAAGAACATTTTGCCGACGACGATTCCGTTGTATTCATCGCCATTCAGACAGCGTTTCGAGCCTATACCGCCAACACGATGAAAATGGCCAAACGATTGTTTGAAAGCAAAAATGTTGATATCCCGATCGGTCAAGACGGCGAGCCGGGACGCGAATCGCAAACGGCGAAATCCTACGACACGTATGGAACGCCGTGGACGGTGAT